>JAYRQX010000513.1:0-8306 GCA_041910415.1 Acetobacteraceae bacterium
GGCGACCGCGCCCAGGATCGGGCGGCGGCGGAAGGCGGGCATGGGGGACTCCGATCGGCTGGCGCATGTTCTCCGCTTCGGGCGCGCCCGCGCAACCCCGCATCGCGGGCTTGACGCAACCTGGAGTGGCGAGGATGGTCCGCCCCCGCGAAACCCCTGGGAGAACGCCATGGCCGCCCTGCCCGAGAGCATGACCTTCATCGCCCATGGGAAGGGCGGCGGGCCCGAGGTGATGCACCTGGAACAAGGACCGCTTCCCGAACCGAAGCCGGACGAGGTGCTGATCCGCGTCATGGTCGCCGGGGTGAACCGCCCCGATGTCGCGCAGCGCGAGGGGTCCTATCCGCCGCCGCCGGGCGCGAGCCCGCTGCTGGGGCTGGAATGCGCGGGCGAGGTCGCGGCGGTGGGCAGCGCGGTCAGGCGCTACCGGGTCGGCGACCGCGTCTGCGCGCTGACCAATGGCGGTGCCTATGCCGAATACTGCGCGGCGCCGGAGGCGCAGACGCTGCCCTGGCCCAAGGGCCATGACGCGGCGCAGGCGGCATCCCTCTGCGAGACCTACTTCACCGTCTGGGTGAATCTTTTCGGTCACGGCCGCCTGCAGCCGGGCGAGACCGTGCTGGTCCATGGCGGCAGCTCGGGCATCGGCGTCACCGCGATCAAGCTCGCGAAGGCGTTCGGCGCGACGGTGTACGCGACGGCGGGCTCGGACGAAAAATGCGCGGCGATGACGCGCTTCGGCGCGGATGTCGCGATCAACTACCGCACCCAGGACTTCGCCGAGCAGGTGAAGGCGCTGAAAGCGGGCAAGGGCGTGGACGTCATCCTGGACATGGTGGGCGGCGCCTATTTCCAGAAGAACCTGCGCAGCCTGGCGCTGGACGGGCGGCTGGTCTTCATCGCCTTCCTGGGCGGCCATGCCGTGCAGGAGGCCGATCTCCGCCCGATCATGATCAAGCGCCTCACGCTCACCGGCAGCACCATGCGCCCGCGCACCACCGCGCAGAAGGGCGCCATCGCGGCGGAGCTTGAAGCCAAGGTCTGGCCGCTGCTGGAATCCGGCCGCTGCGGGCCCGAGATTTTTGCGCGCTTCCCGCTGGCCCAGGCGGTGGACGCGCATCGGCTGATGGAGAGCAGCACGCATATCGGCAAGATCCTGCTCGACGTGGCGGGCTGATCGATGAACCTGTCGCGCATGCTCGCGAAGCGGGCGGCGGAAGGCCGCCCGATCCGGGTCGCGCAGATCGGCGCCGGCAAGTTCGGCTCGATGTTCCTGCACCAGGCGCCGCGCACGCCGGGCATCCACGTGATCGGCATCGCCGACCTCTCCATCCCCCGCGCGCGGGACGCGCTCGCGCGCGTGCATTGGAAGGACGGCAGCTACGACGCGCGCGACCTGGACGAGGCGATGCGCACGGGCGGGGCGCATCTGACGCAGGATGCCCTGGCGCTGATCGCCGATCCGCGCGTGGACGTCGTGGTGGAATGCACGGGCAACCCGGCCGCCGGCCTGCTGCATGCCCGCCACGCCATCGCGCATGGCAAGCATGTGGTTATGGTGAATGTCGAGGCCGATGTGCTGGCCGGCCCGCTGCTGGCGCGGGAGGCCGCGCGCGCGGGCGTCGCCTATTCCATGGCCTATGGCGACCAGCCCGCCCTGGTCTGCGAGATGGTGGACACGCTGCGCGCCGCCGGCTTCACCGTCATCGTCGCGGGGAAAGGAACAAAGTACCTGCCGCATTTCCACGCCAGCACGCCCGCCACCGTGTGGGGCCATTACGGGCTGAGCGAGGAGAAGGCGAGGGCGGGCGGCATGAACCCGCAGATGTTCAACTCCTTCCTCGACGGCACGAAATCCGGCATCGAGATGGCGGCGATCGCCAATGCCACGGGGCTCGCGCCGCCCGAGGACGGGCTCGCCTTCCCGCCCGCCGGCACCTCGGAACTGCACACCATCCTGCGGCCGCACAATGAGGGCGGGGTGCTCGCGCGCAAGGGCGTGGTCGAGGTCGTCTCCTCCCACCGCCGCGACGGGACGGAAATCCCCGACAACCTCCGCTGGGGCGTCTATGCGGTGTTCGAGGGCGAGACGGAGTATGCCCGCCGCTGCTTCAGCGAATACGGCGTCGCGACCGATCCCTCCGGCCGCTACGCGGCGCTCTGGCGGCCCTACCATTTCATCGGGCTGGAACTCGGCGTTTCCGTCGCCTCGGTCGCGCTGCGCGGCGAGCCGACGGGTGTCTCCGACGCCTGGCGCGGCGATGTGGTCGCGGTGGCGAAGCGCGCGCTGAAGGCCGGCGAGGTGCTGGACGGCGAGGGCGGCGCATTGGTCTGGGGCAAATGCGTCCCGGCGGCGCGATCCAGGGCGCTGGGCGGGCTGCCGATCGGGCTCGCGCATGGCATCACCCTCGCGCGGGACGTGGCGGAAGGCGCGATCCTGACCATCGCCGACGCGCCGCCCGATGGAACCCTCGCGGCGGTGCGCATCCGGCGGGAGATGGAAGCGGCCTTCGGGTGACGGCTGCGCGCGGATGAACCTCGCCGTCTTCCAGGTGCTGGCCGCCGTGGTGCTGTTCGGCGGCGCCTGGCCGATCACCAAGGCGGCGCTGTCGAACGCCACACCCATGTGGTTCGCCGCCGGGCGCGCGGTGCTCGCGGCGCTCGGGACCGTGGTGCTGCTCACGCTGCTCGGGCGTTTCAGGCTGCCGAAGCGGCAGGACTGGCCGACGATCCTGGCCATCGGGGTGCTGCAGCTGGGTGTCTTCTTCGCCTTCACCCATGCGGCCGTGGCCCTGGTGCCGGCGGGGCGCACGGCGGTTCTCTCCAATGTCGTGACCTACTGGGTCATCCCGCTCTCCGTGCTCATCCTGGGCGAGCGGGTCACGCCGCGGCGCTGGCTCTCGGCGGGCATCGGCATCTCCGGCGCGGTGGTGATGGCCGGCCCCTGGGCCATCGACTGGTCGGGCACGGCGCTGGTCGGCCATCTCATGCTGCTGGCGGGCGGGCTGTCCTGGTCCTTCGCCATCATCGCCTCGCGCCGCTGGCCGCCCGTGACGCCGATGATGAACCTGCTGCCCTGGTGCTTCGGCGTCGCGACCTGCGTGCTGGGCCCGCTCGCGCTGTGGCTCGAGCCCGCGGGCGGCATCAGCGGGTCGTCCTGGCCGTTCATGCTCTATATCGGCTTCATCGCGGCGCCGATCGGCACCTGGTGCGTGATCGAGATCGGGCGACACCTGCCCGGCGCGATCTCCTCCGTCGTGCTGCTGGCGGTGCCCGCCTTCGGCGTGTTGGTCTCGACGCTCTGGCTCGGCGAGGTGCTGGGCTGGGACATCATGCTGGGCGGCGGGCTGATCATGGCGAGCGTCGTGGTCGCCGCGACGGACCGGGGAATGGCACGATGAGGCTGAACGCGATGGAGGCCGGGGAAGGCCCGCCGTTGATCCTGCTGCACGGGCTGTTCGGCGCGGCGGGGAATTGGGGCGCGATCCAGAAGGCGCTGGCGCCGTCCTTCCGCGTGACGGCGATGGACCTGCGCAACCACGGCGCCTCGGCGCACGCGGCGGCGATGGGCTACGCGGCGATGGCCGCCGATGTGGCGGAGACGATGGACGGAGCGGCGGCGGTTGTCGGACATTCCATGGGCGGCAAGGTCGCGATGATGCTGGCGCTGACGCGCCCCGCGCTGGTGACGCGGCTGGTCGTGGCGGATATCGCGCCCGTGCGCTACCCGCCGGGGCTGCGCGGCCATGTCGCGGCAATGCGATCGCTCGCGCTGGCACCGGGGCTGACGCGCAAGACCGCCGATGCGGCGCTGGCCGCCGTCATCCACGAACCCGGCATCCGCGCCTTCCTGCTGCAGAACCTGCTGTTCGGCCGGGACCCGCCGGCCTGGCGCATCGGGCTGGACGAGATTGCGGCGGGCATGTCCGACATCGAGGATTTTGTACCGCCGCCCGGCGCCACCTATCGCGGCCCGACGCTGTTCATCGCCGGCGGCAAGTCCGGCTATGTGCTTGAGGAACACCATGCGCGCATCGCCGCGCTGTTCCCGGACAGCCGCTTCGTCACCATCCCCGAAGCCGGGCATTGGGTGCATGCCGAGGCGCCGCAGGCCTTCGTGCAGGCGCTGCGAGAATTCCTCGCCACATGACGCTCACGCGCCAATCTCCACCAGTGTGATCTCGGGTGGCACTCCGCAGCGGACCGGAAGCCTTCCCGTGCCAAGTCCGCCCGAGACCACCAGGTCACGCCCATCCTCCCGCACATGGCCCCAGGCGTAGCGATTGCGATAGCGCGATGGCACGATGGGTGACCAGCCTGCCAGGCGAACCTGGCCGCCATGGGTGTGCCCGCAGAAGGTCACGGCGATGCGTGCCGGCAGGGTGGCGAAGATGTCGGGCTCATGCACCATCAGGAGCAGCGGCGCGCCCCCCGTGACGCGCCCCATCATGCGCGGCAGGTCATGGGCGCCGCGTGTCGAGCGAAAGGCCCAGGTGCTGTCGAGCCCGCCCACCAGCACCGGCCCGGCGCGCGCGACATCGTTGCGCAGGACGGGGATGCCGGCGGCCTCCAGGGCACGCGTTATGGCGGGGACGCCGGCATGGCGTGCCGCCATCGCCTGAGGGTCCTCCCACCAGTCATGATTGCCGTTGACCGCGAAGACGCCCAGCCGCGCGCGCAGCGCGCCGAGCCGCCGGGCCACCTCCGCATGAGGCAGCGTGCGTGTGACGAATGGGCTGCTCGGGCCGTAATCGCCGAGCAGCAGCACGAGATCGGGCGTCAATGTGTTCGTCGCGGCGACGATCTCCTCGATCCGGCCCTCCGACATGAGCGGCGCGCCGGCATGCAGGTCCGCCAGGACGGCGACGCGAAGCCTCAGCCCTGCCAGCCAGCCCGGGGGATGCAGGGCGTGATGCTGCACATGCAGCGTCAGGAAGGGCTCGACACCGAACGCCCAGCCGCCGAGCCCGAGCGTCGCCGCCCCGCCGGCCAGGACCAATCCGCGTCGCGTGATCATCGCGTCATCAGATCGCCTGCGGCGCGCGGAAGCGCCCTTCCTTCGCGAGATCCGCCGCGCGCCAGAGATACCAGGCCGCCGTGGTGCGGAAGGGCGCCCAGGCCTCGCCGATCGCGGCAAGCTCCCGGGGCTTCGGCTGCGCGGGCAGCCTGGCGGCGACGCGGTAGCCCTCCCGCACGCCGAAATCATCCACCGGCAGTACGTCGGGGCGGCCCAACGTGAAAATCAACAACATCTCCACCGTCCAGCGTCCGACGCCGCGGATCGCGACCAGGCGTTCGATCAACTCGGCATCCGTCAGCTTCGTCGCGGCCCGGCGCGTCGGCACGATGCCCTGCGCCGCATGGGCCGCGATGTCGCGGATGGCCGCGACCTTGCTGCCCGAAAGGCCGCAGACGCGCAGCATCTCCACCTCGGCGGCGAGCACGGCCTCGGGCGGTGGGAATTTGTGGTCGGGAAACCGCGCGATGAAGCGCCCGAGGATCGCTTCCGCCGCGCGGCCATGCACCTGCTGATGGGCGATGGCGCGCACCAGCGCCTCATAGGGCTGGCGCTTCGCGGGCGTGAGCGTGCAGGCGCCGACCTGGCGGATCACGGCCTTCAGCAGCGGGTCGCGGCGGAGATGCCGCAGGGCCTCGGGCGTCATGCGGCCACGTCAGTCCACGCGCATCTCGAGTTCGCGCGCGAGCCTGGACCAGCGGGCATTGTCGGCCGTCAGCCAGGCATCGAGCTGCGCGCCGGGGATGACCAGCGGCTCCGTGAAATTGGCGCGGAGGCGATCGAGCATGGCGGCGTCCATGGACGCCTCGAAGGCCTGGCGCAGCCGGGCGAGGATGGGCGGCGGCAGGCGGGATTGCGTGACGACACCGTTCCAGACGCTGAGGTCGTAGCCCGGCACACCGGCCTCGTTCAGCGTCGGGATTTCTGGGAGTGCCTGGAGCCGGCGGTTCATGGTGATGGCGAGCGGCTTGATCGTGCCTGCCTGGATATGGGGTCCCGACGTCGCCGAGGCATCGAACAGAAGATCGAGGTCGCCCGCGATCATCGCCGCGACGGCAGGCGAGGAGCCGCGATAGGGCACATGCGTCACCTCGATCCCCGCCATGCGCGTGAACAGCGCCTGGGAGAGGTGGGAGGATGAGCCATTGCCGACGGAACCGAAGAGCAGCCGCCCCGGCTCGCGCTTCGCGCGGTCGATCACCGCCTGCACATTGGCGGCATTCCAGCGGCGCGGGTTGCAGGTCATGACGTTCGGCATGTCCGCCATCATGCCGACGCCGGCGAAGTCGCGGACCGGATCGATGCGGGATTCGCGGTAGAGCACGGGGTTCACGCCATGGATCGCCATGGTGCTGAGCAGCATGGTGTAGCCGTCGGGCTCCGCCTGCGCCGCGACCAAGGCGCCGATGTTGCCGCCGGCGCCGGCGCGGTTCTCGACCACAACGGGCTGGCCGAGCTGGCGTCCCATCGCCTCCGCGGCCAGGCGTCCCATGATGTCGGTCACGCCGCCGGGCGGGTAGGGCACGATCATGCGCAGCGGCTTGTTCGGGAAGCTGGCCTGGGCGTGCACCCGGGGCGCCGCGAGAAGGCCGCCCAAGGCGAGGACTCCGCGGCGATCGATCGGTCTCTTCGGCATCTCTTCCCCCCTGGCGCGGACGCGACGTTCCACCAGCCGCGACGCCCGCGCAAGCGCCTCAGGCCATCAGCAGCAGCGCGATCCAGCCGATGACCACCACGGCGACCAGGGATGGCAGCAACAGGCGCCAGATCTGGGTGGGCCGCGTGCCATCCGCCAGCAGGCCGCAGATCAGCGCGCTGACGCCGAAGGACATGCCCGCCCCGGCGGCGCCCGTGAAATTGTGCAGCGCCGGCGCCAGGAGGGGCGGCAGCCCGGCGGCGAGGCCGAGCCGGTACTGCATCGGCATCAGCGCGGCGTTGGAGCCCACATTGCTGCCCGTCACGATGCCCGAGAGCAGCCCGAGCGGCGGGATGGCGAAGGGCGCGAGCGGGCCGAGCGCCACTGCCGCGGCCTGGGCCAGGGCCGGCGTCGCGCCCGACGCCGACAGCCAGCGCGCGAGCAGCACGTAGAGCAGCAGGACCAGCGCCGGGCGCCGGGCGCGCATGAGTGCGCCATGGGCGAGCGCGCCTGGCGCGCTGCGCAGCGCCAGGAGGCCAGCCGCGACGCCGATGAGCACGACCGAGACATGGGTGATGCGGAAGGGCGGCAGGTCCGGCCAGGGGTGCAGCGCTGGGGCGTCGGGAATGATGCGCGCCACCAGCAGCGCGACCGTCAGCAGCGCATAGGGCGCGAGCGCCCGCAGCGCGCGGCGCCAGGCCCAGGCATCCCGCGGCGGATCGAGCCGCCAGAGGGCGAAGAGCAGCACGATGCCCGTGCTGACGATGCCGATCACCTCGAAGGGCAGCAGGGCGTGGCCCGAGACCAGCAGCAGCGCGACGACCGCCAGCATCGCCATCTGCGCCAGCTTTTCCGATGCCGGCACCGCGACGCCCGCCTTCCGCGTCAGCCGCCAGCAGACGGGGCCCAGCACCAGCAGCCAGGCCGCGTTCGGCCAGGCGGCCAGCGCCGCGATCTCCTGCGCCGGCACGCCGATCAGCGCCGCACCGAGGAGCGTTCCGGGCCCGAGTCCGCCCCAGGGCACCAGCGAGAGGGAGAGGAGCGCGAGCGCCCCCGCCGGCGCACCGCGCAACCCCATGGAGCGCAGGGTCGCGAGGGCGAACACCGCGCCCACGGCGAAGCCGGTCACGCTTTCCATGAAGACGCCCATGAGCAGCGTGGCGATGAAGATGCGGCGGGCATCCGGCGGATGCTGTCGCTCCTGTCCATCCTCGCGCGCCACCGCGGCATGGAACAGCAGCCCGCCGACGACGACCGCGATGGGCTGGGATGCGAGGAAGGCGCCGCGCAGCGCCTCGGCGGTGAGGAAGCCGGCGCCGGACTGGCCGGCAGGCAGCGAGATCAGGGCGGCCGGTACCGCGGCGACGAGCGCCGCCAGCACGGCGCCGACCGGCCCGGAACGCCCCGACAGCAGCAGGCCGAGCAGCAGCAGCAGCGGAAAGGCCTGGATGAACAGGATCATCGGGCAGGAAAGGCGAGCGAGCAGGCCGTCACCTCCCCCACCTCGCGGCAGAGGCGATCGCCATCGGGCACGCGGTGCAGGTCCCGCTCGCGGCTGTCCGGCATGATCAGGCGAAGCTCGCCAGGGGCGAGCGGCCGGGCCGCGACGGCTTCGTCCGCGCAGGCGATCGGGCCGTGCCAGCGGGCGACGTA
>JAYRQX010000514.1:0-3531 GCA_041910415.1 Acetobacteraceae bacterium
CGAGGCCGATGGCGGCGCCCGGCCCCTGCAACGCGCCGAGCCTCTCGATGAACTGGTCGGCGACCGCGGTGAAGTCGAAGGGCAGCACCGGCGCGGTGCACAGCTCCCACAGCCAGGCCGCATACACCCGCAGATGCTCGCGCATAAAAGTCCAGTCGAGCTTGTCGATCGTGTTCTCGATCGAATGATGCCACCAGCCGAGGCCCGCCAGCGCCGTCGCCTTCAACTCGGCCTCCGTGAAGGCGCCCTGCCCCGCCAGCATCGGCACCCCAAGCCCGAAGAAGGAGCTGTCGCCGGTCTTGACCGCCTTCTTCCACCCACTCGGCCGCTCGCCGAGGACGCGCTTCTCGGCCGCCTGGTGGAAGCGCCTGAGCTCCGCATTCGACGCCGTGCCCCAGCGCGAGGTCCCCGCGCAACCAGGCTGGTCGATCTGCAGATAGGCGACGGCATGATCGCGCAGCCGGTCCCAGTTGCGGTCCACGAACCAGGAGGAGCCGATCATCGTGCCCGTCTCATGCGCGGTCCAGAAGCCGAGCACGAGGCCGCGGCGCAGCTTGTCGCGATGCTGGTTGAAGACGCGGGCGAGTTCCATGATGACCGCATTGCCCGCGGCATTGTCGGTCGCCTGCGGGCCGGGCCAGCTATCCTGATGGCCGCCGACCACGACGAAATCATCCGACTTCGGCGCCTTGATCTCGCCCACGGTGATCTGCACGGGCTTCCAGCCATTCTCGACATTGGCCCGCATGCGCACGCGCACCGGCCCCTGCCCGATCATCTCCCGCAGCCGAAGGCCCGCAGTGCGCGCGATGCCGATGCAGGGCAGCGTCGGCATTTCCGTCCGAACATTCTCGGGCGTCGGGTTACCCCAGGCCGGCTTCACGGAGCCAAAGGGCACCGCGGTGTTCTCCGGGTGCCCCCAGTTCATCATGATGCAGCCGGTCGAGCCCATCATCCCCGCGATGCGCTGCTTCTCGTGCCGCGCGGGATGGTAGGAGAGTTCCGACAGCGTGATTTTTCCGACCGCGTCGCGGCCTTCGTAATCCTCGAAGCCGCCGGAATGGACATCCATCAGCTCGCCCGTGATGCCCTCGGGCAGCGTCGGCAGGCTGTGCCCCAGCGTGTTCGCCTCGATGGCGAGCTCGACCGGCGCGAGGACCTGCAGCTCGCCCTTCCCAGGGAAGCTCACCAGCCCCGGCATCTCGTGTACCTCCGCCGCGATGCCCGCGGCGCGCAGCGCGTCCCGGCTGTATTCCGCCATGCGGCGCCCGTTCTCCGAACCCGCGAGGCGCGAGGGGATCTCCGTCGTGATCCGCTCGACATGCGTCCTGACGTTGTCGGCGGACAGGGCTGCGGCGATGGCGTCCTCGGACATTGTCTGTTTCCCCGGGTCTCGACCAGACATGCTCGCGCCGATCGGCGCCGCCGCCAAGCCATCGCGTGGACAGGGCCGCGCGGGCGTGCCTATCGTCCCGGCCGAGGCGCGCAGTCTGGAAGATGAGGCATATCCATGCGTTACGGCCCCGGAGAGGCGCGGGACTGGGTGCGCGCCAATCTCCACGGCTACATGACGGTGCTCTACACGCCCTTCGACGCCGCCGGCGCGATCGACGAGGCGGCGCTGCGCCACAATGTCCGCGAGACGCTCGCCCGCCCCGGAGTCGGCGGCCTTTCCGTCCATTCGCTTCACCAGGAGTTCTGGGCGCTGACCATCGCCGAGCGGAAGCAGCTGGCGGAAATCGTGCTGGACGAGGTGCGGGGCAGCGCGCCCGTGATCGTCGGATGCTCCGACCCCGCGGCCGTGCATGTCGTGGATCTCGCACGCCATGCGGCCGAGGCGGGCGCCGACCTGGTCATGGTCTGGCCACCCTATTTCGGACCGCGCTCGGCAGCCGGCGTGCGCGCCTTCTACGACTATGTCGCCGAGCGCATCGGAGACATCGGCCTGGCCGTCTACAGCACGACGCTGGCCGAACAGGGCTACTACCTCGATGCCGATCAGGTCGCCGCGCTGCTCGACATCCCGCATCTCTGCGCGGTGCAGGACACGACGCTGAGCTTCGCGGGCTATGCGCGGCTGCTGGAACGCGTGGGCGATGCGATCTGCGTCTCGACCTCGCTCGAGGAGTATTTCCTGCACGGGCAGCTCGCCTTCCCCGAACGCGCGCCGGGCTTCATGATCGGCTCCTCCCGCCCCGTACTGTGCCAGACGCCGGAGCATCCCCATTGCGGCCGCTTCGTGGAGGCGGTGCGCGCGCGGGATTTCGAGGAGGCCGCCCGCCAGGCCCGGCTGATCGCCGGCATCGCGGACGGCCTGCAAAGCCGCTTCTTCGCCCGCGGCTTCCACCATGTCGGGCTGTTCAAGGCCGTCGCAGGCATGCTCGGCATGCAGACGGGGCTGGCGACGCGTCCCGCCTCGGCGCCGCCATCGGAGGAGGAACTGCGCGAATGCGCCGCGGTGCTCGCGACCGCCGGGCTGATCGAGCGCCGCGAACGCCGCGTTCCCTAGCTCAGAGCGTCATCCCCGGCCACTCGTCGCCGGCGATTTCCTGTTCGTCGAAAGCCGCGTGGCGCGCGGCGTGGGTCGCGATATCCGCCGCCAGCAGCCGGGCGCAGATGCCCTGCGCCAGGCGTTGCGCGCCCGACGAGATCGCGGGGATGTCGCCGGTCAGCTTGCCGTGGCTCAGCGTCGCCGCAAAGTTGAAGGCGTGCAGCCGCGCGAGGTGCGGCGCCGTCACGCCATCGCGCGGCGTGAAGGCGAAGGCAGCGTCCAGCCAGGGGGCCTGGGCGAGCCCCTCGTCGCGCTCCTCCGGCGGCGGCGCATAGGCGTCGCGCCACAGCCGGATGCCGCGCGCCACCGCCGCGAGTTCCGGGCGCAGGCCGAGGTCGTGCACGAAGCCCGTGCCGAGGATGACGAAATCCGCCTCGAAGCCTCCGCGCGGCGTCAGCAGGCGCAGCATGTCGCCCGCACGCTCCACGCCCTCCACCCCCGCGCCGAACAGGATGCGCGCATGGGCATGGCGCGCGATCCGCCGCACGCTTTCATGCGGCGGCGGCGTCTGGCGCCGCTCGACCGACAGCATCAGCCGCCAGCGCCACGCGCCCGGCAGGTCGAACCAGCCATGCCAGTGCCCGCGGCTGTCGAGCGCCTTGGACGAGTTCACCCGCGGCAGCGCGGCGCGCCGCACCAGCATGGTCATCTCGCCGCAGCCTGCCTCGAGCGCCGCCGCCGCGTTGTCGAAGGCGGAGGCCCCGGCGCCGAGCACGACCACCCGCCTGCCCGCCAATGCGGTGAAATCCACCGCATCCGCACTGTGCGCCCACAGCCTGCCGCGCCAGGCGGGATCGAAGCCCGGCAGCAGGCGCGGCCCGCCGAGGCCATCGCGCCCGGTCGCCAGCACGACATGCCGCGCCCATGCCGTGCCGCCATCGGTCAGCGCCCACACGTCATTCGCGGCCGCACCCCACAGCGCAGTGATGCCGAACGTCGTGCCGGCCGACACCGGGCTCCACATCGTGCCGTCGAAGTGC
>JAYRQX010000515.1:0-10239 GCA_041910415.1 Acetobacteraceae bacterium
CCGATGGTCGTGCCGCGGTCCACCAGCACCTGGCCCTCGTCGGGCGGCTCCTGCCCTGTCATCAGGCGGAACAGGGTGGACTTGCCCGCGCCATTGGGGCCGACCAGGCCGATCTTCTCCCCGCGCTGGAAGGCGGCCGAGGCCTCGACGAACAGCAACTGCCGTCCGTTCTGCTTGCTGATGGAATCCAGGCGAATCATGCGACGAAGAAATCCGGGCGCGGTGGAAGGCCGCGCTTATGCCACGGCGCGCGGCGCACGCCAGTGGCGCGGCACGCGCCGGAGTGCGTCAGCCCTTGCGCGGCACCGGCACGGGCGCCAGCCCGTCCGCATGGGCCCGCAGCCCGCCCCGCGGCGACTTCGGCTCCTCCGGCACGCCCAGCATGATCACGGCCGAGCCGCAGAACACGGCGCCGAAGGTCAGGCTCATGAAGTACCAGAGCAGGATGGTGGGCCAGGGATGCCCGCCGGCCCGGCGGAGCAGGGTCGCGATCCCGCCGGGATCGGCCCAGAGCAGCCCGGCGATCAGCACCGAGCCGATCGCGAAGCCGGTCGCCCAGTGCAGGATGAAGAACCGCACCGCCACCGGAAGCCCGCGCCACCGACGCCTGATCGAATCCATCTCCATACCCAATACCTTGCGCCCGAAGCCTGCACCCGGGACCCGCGCTGCGCAAACGCGTTCCGCGCAGCGCCGCCCTGTCGCCAGGGCATTTCCTGGCAACCCGCGAGCGCCCGGCTCCCTGTCAGGTCTGGTCCGCGCGGCCCCGATGCGGCATGACGGCCCCAGATGAACGCGGTGCCCGACCGGAACGCTTGGCTGAACAGCCTTTTCGTGGACCATGCCCTGCTGCGCCTGGGCTGGCGCAATTGGGGCGTGGTGGAAAGCGGCCGGCTCTACCGCTCCAACCACCCCACCCCCTGGCAGCTCCGCCAGGCGGTGCGGCGGCATGGCATCCGCACCGTCATCAACCTGCGCGGCCACCGCCCCGAATGCGGATCGGACACGCTGGGCCGGGCGGAAGCCGCGAAGCTCGGCATCACGCATGTCGACGCGCCCTTCGAAAGCCGCGGCGCGCCGCACAAGGACCGCATCCTGCGCCTGGCCGAGATCTTTGCCCGCATGGACGAACCGGCGCTGCTCCACTGCAAATCGGGCGCCGACCGCACGGGCCTCGCCGCGGGGCTCTGGCTGCTGCTGCAGGGCCGCCCCGTCGAGGCGGCGCTCGATCAGCTTTCCATCCGGTTCGGTCATCTCTCCGCCGCCCGCACCGGCATCCTCGACGCCTTCTTCCACCGCTTCGGCGCCTGGCAGCGCACGCACGGCCCCAAGCCCTTCCTGGACTGGCTGCGCGAGGATTACGACGAGGACGCCCTCCGCGCCGCCTTCCGGTCCAAGGCCTGGGCCGACCGGGTGGTGGACGGCGTGCTGAAGCGCGAATAGCGGCGATGCTGCGGGTCCTGCGCGACGCGTCCTGGCTGACCGCCGACCGCGCGCTCGCCTGGTGCCGCCTCCTGCTCGCCGCGACGGGGCTGCTGGTCGCGGCGGGGCTTGGCTGGGTGGCGCTGCGGGGCGGCGTGCTCGATCCCTTCGGGCGGCCGGTCGGGACCGATTTTCTTTCCTTCTATGCCGCCTCCACCCTCGCGCTGGACGGGCGGTTCGGTGCGGTGTGGGACATGCAGGCGCATGCCGCGGCGCAGACCGCGATCGCCGGCGACATGCCGATCTTCTATGCGTTCTTCTACCCGCCGCCCTTCCTGCTGCTGGTGCTGCCGCTGGCGCTGCTGCCCTATGGGCCGGCGCTGGCGCTGTGGCTGGCCGCGACGGGCTGCGCCTATTGGCGCGCGATCCGCGCGCTGCTGCCGGCCGCCGTGCCGGGTTTCGCCATCCTCGCCTTCCCCGCGGTGCTGGTGAATATCGGGCACGGGCAGAACGGCTTCGTCAGTGCCGCCCTGTTCGGCTTCGCCGCCCTGGCGCTCGACCGCCGGCCCTGGCTCGCGGGCGCCTGCATCGGGCTGCTGATCTACAAGCCGCAGCTCGCCATCCTGGCGCCGGTCGCGCTGATCGCCGCGGGCCGCTGGCGCGCCGTCCTCGGCGCGGGTGCTGCCGTCGCGCTGGCGCTCGCCCTCTCCTGGATCGTCGTCGGCACCGAGGGCTGGCGCGCCTTCCTCGCCCAGGCCCCGATCGCCTCCCTCGCGCTCGAGCAGAATGCGGTGGGGGCGGAGAAGATGCAGTCGGTCTATGCCGCGCTGCGCCTGCTCGGCGCCGGCAGCGCCGTCGCCTACGCCATTCAGGGCGTGGCGACCTTCGCGACCGCCGCGCTGATCGCCCTCGCCGCGCGGCGCGCGTCGGGGGAGGGCGTCATCGCCCTGCTGGCGGCGGGTGCCGTGCTGGCGAGCCCCTTCCTGCTCGACTACGACCTGCTGGTGCTTGCGGTGCCCATGGCCTTCCTGGCCGGCGCGGCGCTGCGCGGCGACGGCTTCCTGCCCTGGGAGAAGGCGGTGCTCGCCGCCGCCTTCCTGCTGCCGCTGGTCTCGCGCACCCTCGCCATGGCGGCGGGTGTTCCCGTCGCGCCGCTGGTGGCCGCCGCCCTCCTCGCCTGCGTGCTGCGCCGCGCGCGGCGGCATGCCAGCCATCAGCCGCGCCATGCCAGATCTTGCAGATCGTGACCGATCTGCACCTCATACCAACGGTCGAATGCTTCGACCGTTGGTATCGGCTATTCTGCCCTCAGACGCCGGGCGCGACCTCCGGTCGCTTGGTTCGCCAGACCGCCGGCGGCGGCCATTCGGCCGCTCGGCCAGCTTCGCCGGCCGCAGGTTCCAATCAATGAGATGCGGTATCAAAGGGGACAACATCCCTGAGAACGGCCGCCGGCGGGCCGTGCACGAAGCCTGCGCGGAACGGCGCCGTACAGCCGGCCCGTCGCGTCTTTCAGCAGCCCAATGGAACAACGGCCGCCGCGGGTCCGGGCAGGACCAGCGGCGGCCGCCGTCTCTGCGGAGCGCCGGCCGGGAGGCTCCGCGGAGGAATTGGCGCGGTGGGGAGCGAGAAACCGCGCTTCACGGGGGTCCCGTCCCCCGCGATCACTGTCGGCGCCGTCAGGCGGCCGCGTAGAGATACATGGGCATCGGTTGAGTCTGGTCGTCCACGCCCTTCACGCCGACCACGTTCTCCGCGAGCACGCGCAACCCTCGCTTCACGGCCTCGCTGCGATAGAAGCCATGGAAGACGACGACGCCCTCCCTGACTTCCACCATGGTGTGGAAGGTGTCGGCCCAGGGCTCCTTGCGCATGGCGGCCAGCACGGCGCGGCGGATCCTCTCATCCGAGCAGGCCGCCTCCTCGTGCGGCGCGGCCACCAGGGCACGCAACAGGTCGGCGCGGCTGACCAGGCCCTTCAGCCGGCCTTCCTCGGTCACCAGCACGCGGCGGATGCCGTGCTCCTCCATCAGGCCGGCGATGCGGGTGACGGTGGTGTCCGGCGATACCGTCACGACCTGGTCGGTCATGACGTCCTGGGCCGTGACCCCGTGGGTTCGCGCATAGCGGTCCGCCTGCCGGGCGGGATCGGCGAAAATGGAGGCAAGCCAGGAGGCCGGACGATCCTCCTCCCCGGCCAGGCGGCGGATCAGGTCGCCTTCGGTCACGATCCCGGCCAGCTGGCCCTTCGCATCCACCACCGGCACGGCGGAAATGCCACGGTCCGCCAGGAGCCGGGCCATGGCCAGGACCGGGGTTTCCAGGGGCACGGTGACGACATCCGGTGTCATCAGGTCACGGGCGGTGAGGCTGGTCATTGCGAACACCCTCCATCGAGGTTCCGGGTGGATGCTGACGCGACGTACCCCTCCTCGCATTGAGGCAGGTCAAATCGCGGAATTGCGGCGGGTGCCGGTCCGGCACGGAAAGCCGGCCCCGGGTAACGCTTGCGCGTACATAATCCTGGGTTTTATAAAAACGATGAAATGATCGCTAAGCGCGTCGCGTCGATGATGCTCCTGCTGCCCCTGCTTGCCTGCAGCCAGATGAGCACGACCGACGTCCTGCGCGTCCTGGTCTGGCCAATTCCGGTGCCGGACGACCTGTTCGGCAGCAGGACGCGGGAACGCGAGGCCGCCTGGGACCGTGCCGACGCCGCGGCGCAGCCGGCCTCCCCCGCGCTGACCCTGATGCTGGGCCGCCGCCAGGCGGTCGCGACGCTGTACCAGACCCATGGCGAAAGACGGCTGTGGCGCACCGCCGGCGGGCTTGTGGTGGCGACCGATGGCGCCCGGGTGGTCGCGACATCGGGGCTTTCGGAGATGATCGCCGCGACGCGCTTCGAGGGTCCCGATCCCCTGGCCGCACCCCTGGCGCTCACCCAGGGTGCTGCGCGCTCCCGCCGGGTGGTCGATCTCATGCGGCTCGGCCGGGAACCGGATGGCATGCGCTTCGGCCTGATCCTCGACTGCGCGCTGCGCATCGCGGAAGGCGATGCCGAGGCGCTGCTGCTGGAGGAGGCGTGCAGCGGGGACGCCCGGTTCACGAACCGGTTCTGGGCGGATCCCGGGACCGGCGCCGTGTTCCGCAGCGAGCAATGGATCGGCCGCCGCCTGCCGCCCCTGGTGGTGGAGGTCGTCAGCCCCCCGCCCGCCAACTGAGCCCCGCGCGGCGCACGCGCCGCGCGACATGGGCGAGCCAGGCCAGCTGCACCGCCAGCGCCGGCAGCACGATCAAGGGCTTCCAGAGCGGCGGCGCGCGCAGGAACAGCGCGACGAGCGCGCCCTGGAACAGGACGAAGCCCCAATGCACCGCGGCCACCGCCCGGACGCCGAGCCCGCTGCGGACCGCCATCTGGTACAGATGCGTCCGGTGCGGCGCGCTCACCCGCTCTCCCATGACCGCGCGACGGATCAGGGTGAAGCCGGTGTCGAACAGCATGCCGAACAGCAGCAGCGGCACGATGAGGAAGGACAGGGAGACGGAATCGAAGCGCGACGCCGCCACCGCCAGCACCGCCATGACGAAGCCCAGGAACTGGCTGCCGACATCGCCCATGAAGATGCGCGCCGGATGCAGGTTGAAGGGCAGGAAACCGGCGAGCCCCGCCGCAAGGAACAGCGCGGAGGCATAGACGAACCACCCGTATTCGCCGGCCGCGACGACGCAGAGGACGACGCAGGCCAGGAACAGCGACCCGCCGACGAGACCGTCCGAGCCATCCATGAAGTTGACCGCATTGGTGCAGGCGACGATCCAGAACAGGGTGAGCGCGACGCCGAACGCGCCGAGCTCGACCACGCCCAGATAGGGCAGGGCCAGGCGCTGCACGACCAGGCCGCTGGCGACCGCGACCAGCGCCGCCGCGCCCTGGGCGGCGAGCTTCACGACGAAGCGGAAATCCCGCATGTCGTCCGCGAGCGCGACGAGGGCGATGACGAGGGCCGCGGCGATGACGCCGAGGAATTGCCGGTCTGCCAGGCGCGCGAAATCCGCCACGCCGTAGAGCACGACCATCCCGGCCATGAAGGCCGCCACGATGCCGACCCCGCCGCCCTTCGGCGTGGGCCGCGCATGGGCCTTGCGCGCGTCCGGGTGGTCGAGGATCGGGAAGGCGATCATCAGGCGCACGAGCGATGCCGAGAGCATGGCGAGCAGAAACGCGAAGGCGAGGTGCCCGGCGACAGCCGCCAGCGTCACGGACGATGCCCCGCGATCCCGAGCAGGCGCGGCAGCGCCGCCATCGCCGTGAAGGGCTCGGCGCCATGGGCGGCCAGCAAGGGTCCCGTGCCATCGCGGGCGAAGCCGAGCACGCGACATCCGGCGGCACGGCCGGCGCGCACGCCCGGCACGCTGTCCTCGACGACCACGCAGCGCTGCGGCGCGGCCCCGCAGGCCTCGGCCGCGGCCAGGTAGATGTCGGGCCAGGGCTTCGGCCTGTCCACATCCTCGAAGGAGAACACCCGCGACCCGAACAGCCGCGCGAGCCCGAGCGCGCGCATCTTCGCCGCCAGCTCCCGTCGCGCGGAGTTGGAGGCGACCGCGACCGCGATGCCGGCCGCCGCGATGGCCGCCACCGCCTCGACCGCCCCCGGGACCGGGATGCTTTCGTTCTCCATGCGCAGCGCGAGCAGCCGCGAGAGATCGTCGCTCCACGCATCCGGCAGCGGGCCGGTGCGGGCTTCGATCAGCGGCACCATGTCCGGGAGCGCCATGCCGAGAAAGGTCGTCTGGGCTTCGCTGGCGGTGATCGGCCAGCCGCGCTGCGTCAGCTCCTCGGCGACGATGGTGTTCACCAGCGCCTCGGAATCGGCGAGCACCCCGTCGCAATCGAAGAGCACGGCGGCAGGGCGCATATCCATGCTCACGCCGTCACGCGCCGGGCCGCGCGGGCGGCCTCGTGCGGGCAGTCGCGGTGCAGCTTCGGGCATTGCCGCGCGCCCGCGAAGGAGCAGAGCGCGCGCCCCGATGCGCGGGCGTGGCGGACCAGCCCCGCCAGGCTTTCGATGAACGCGGCGTCGCTGTTCTGGGCGGGCACGCGGAAATAGCCGGGCACGCCGAGCTTCTCCGCTACCTCCCGGTATTCGACATCGAGCTCGACCAGCGTCTCGGAATGCTCGGAGACGAAGGCGATGGGGCAGACCAGCACCGCCACCCCGTCGTGGCCGGCGCGTTCGAGCGCGTCCTCGATGGACGGCCCGATCCATTTCTGCGGCGTGACGCGCGACTGGTAGCAGACGGCATGGTCGAGACCCCCGATCGCGAGCGCCTCCACCACCGCGGCGACGGTGCGCTCGACCTGCCACTGGTAGGGGTCGCCGCGCTTCACGATCGTCTCGGGCAGGCCGTGGGCGGAGAAGAGAAGACGCAGCGGAACATCGGCCGGCAGGGCGGCGCGCGCCGCGTCATGCGCCGTGCGGACCAGCGCGGCCGTCGCCTGCACGAAGCGCTCGTCCGAATGCCAGCAGCAGACCGCCGTCGTCGGCACGTCGAGGCCGATGCACGCCGAGGCCCGGTCCCAGTCGGCGATCGAGGAGCCCGTCGTCGTGGTGGAGAATTGCGGATAGAGCGGGAGCAGCAGGATCTCGTCGGGCGCCCATGCCTGCACCGCACGCGCCGTCTCCGCGCTCATCGGATGCCAGTAGCGCATGGCGACGAAGCAGCGGTGGTCGATGCCGGCATCTCCCGCCAGGGCGCCTTCCAGCGCGCGCGCCTGGTCGTTGGTGAGGTCCAGCAGCGGCGAGCGTCCGCCGAGCACCGCGTAGTTCTCGGTCGCCGCCGGCGTTCGCCGCCGCGCGATCAGCCGCCCGAGCCAGGGCCGGATGAAGCCCGGAACCCGCAGGATCGCCGGATCGGTGAAGAGGTTCTCGAGGAAAGGCCGGATGCTCTCGGGGCGGTCGGGACCGCCGAGGTTGAACAGCACGATGGCGACACGCCGCGGCGCGGGGGCAGGCTTCACGTCCATGCCCGCCCCAGATGCGCCCGCGTCCAAGGCCGTCAACACCCCGCTCCCCCGGCAGCCCGGATCAGGCGGTGCCCATCGGCGCCCCGCCGGCCTGGTTGCGGCGGCTCTGCCACAGCGCGACGAAGTCGATCGGCTGCAGCAGCACCGGCGGGAAGGCCCCTTCCCGCGTCACGTCGGCCAGGATGTTGCGCGCGAAGGGAAAGAGCAGGCGCGGGCATTCGACGAGCAGCAGCGGCTCGAGCATCTCCGCCTGGATGTTGACCGAGAAGATGCCGCAATAGACGAGCTCGGCGATGAAGATCGTCTGGTTGTCGGTGCCCTTGGCGTCGCAGCGGATCTGCAGGGAGACCTCGAAGGTGTCCTGGCCTTCCTGCAGGCGCCGGGCATTCACGTCGAGCGCGATGTCCACGCGGGGCTGCTCGCGCAGGTTCAGGAAGACCTCCGGCGCGCCCGGGACCTCGAAGGACAGGTCCTTGGTGTATTGCAGGTTCATGGTCAGCGGCACGCCGCCGCCCGTCGGGCCACCATTCGCGGGGGGTGCGGACAGATCGGACATGGGAGACCCTTTTCGGACGGATGGTGGCCGGTCGCGCCGGGTGGGGCCCGGCGGCGCGCCCTAGCACGCCCCCCCGGGCGCCGGAACCCCCGGGCGGCGGTGGGGCCTTGCCCGTGCCCGGGCCGTGGGGGGTGGAGTGCCCCTACCGTGCCGCTCACCGCGTTCGCGGGGGAGGTGGAGGGCGCGCGCCGGCAATCAGCGGCACACCCTGCAGCCTGCGCAGCAGGCTGGGAGCGCGAATGCGCGACCGCGCCCAGACGATCCGCAGCCGCCCATGCGCCAGCGCAGGGCGCGCCCGGTACATGAGGGCAGATGAGAACTCAATGCTTCCAGATGACCTCGGCGGGCGCGGCTGCTGTGGGATCGCAGCGCAGCCACTGGCCGTTCATCACGCTCTTGCCGGTCATCGCCAGGATGAAGCCCCAATGACTCACGACGAGCGTGTGCGCCCAATCGTCGAGTGCCGAGATCTCGGCCCGGAACAGGGCGGCGCGGCCGAGAACCTGCTCGGCCGGCTCCTCCTGGGCGGGCCACCACACCTCATCGATATGGTCGAAGCGGATGGAGGCGAATTCCAGCGCGAGCGCCGTGACGGGGCGGCCGACATCGCAGACGAAGGCGTAGCGTTCCCGCACCGTCGGCGTGACGGTCAGGCCGAGGCCGAGGCGCTGCGCGATCGGCAGCGCCGTCTGCAGGGCGCGGGTATAGGGGGAGACCACGATCCGGCGGATGCCCTCATGCGCCATCGCCTCCGCCGCCGCCTCGGCCTGCCGGTGGCCGAGCGGGGTGAGGCGCGGATCCTCGATGCCGGGGTCGATCCGGGTCGCCCCGAAGTGAAGGTTGAACTCGCTCTGGCCATGGCGGAGCAGGATCATGCGGCGGGGGTCCGGCGAAGCTTCCCATCCGGGTTAGCCGCAGCGCAGCCAGGCGGCAACCCGGCGCCGGGCGGCGGCGTAACATGGTTGCGGCGGACGCGTCCGATCCCTAAGTCTAGCGGCCAAAGGAGCGCGAGATGCAAGGCGGCTTCCCGATTGACCTGATCCTCTTTGCGATGGTGGCCGCCTTCCTGGTGCTGCGCCTGCGGAGCGTGCTCGGCCGCCGCCAGGGGTTCGAGCGGCCGCCGCAGGAACAGCAGCCCGGCACCACCTTCGGCCCGCGCCCCGTGGGGTCCGAGGCCGATATCCCCGCGCCGCCGCCGCCCACGGCCGGTCCGCGCCGCATCGTGCCCGATCCGCGCTCGCCGATCGGCCAGTCCCTGATGCGGATCCGCGGCGCGGATCAGGCCTTCGATCCCGGCGTCTTCCTGGGCAACGCCGAGGGCGCATTCCGCTGGATCGTCGAAGCCTTTGCGCGGGCCGACCGCACGACCCTGCGCACCCTTCTGGCCGACGAGACCTATGCCGGTTTCGAGCAGGCGATCGCCCGGCGCGAGCAGGCCGGGGAAAGCCAGCGCACGGAAATCCGCGCGATCCCGGAGATGGAGATCGTGGCGGCCGACATCCGCGGGACGCTGGCCGAGATCACCGTGCGCTTCGTCTCCGATCAGGTGAACGTGACCACCGCGGCGGACGGGACCATTTCCCACGGCGCCGAGGCCGTGACCGAGATCACGGATATCTGGACCTTCCAGCGCGATGTCGCGAATCCGGATCCGGCCTGGCGCCTGGTCCGCACGGCGACGGGCTGAGGCCGGCACGGCACCCTGCCGTACCGGGCTGTCGCCGGGCACGCGCTGCTGCGCTACGCTGCCGGAGTGCGGATGCGGCCTGCCCCTTTCTGCGCCCGGCTGGGCTTCGTCGTCGCGCTGGGGCTGATCAGCCCCGGCGCCGGCCGGGCGCAGCAGCCGGCTTCCGAGCCCGCGACCCCCGAGCCGCAGGCGGTCGCCCCGGAGCAGGCGCCGCCCGCACCGTCGCTCACCCTCGTCCGCTTTCGTGACATTCCAGGCTGGACCGATGATCGGCACGCGGAGTTCCTGCCCGCCGTGATGGCGACCTGCGAGGTGCTCAGGACCATGCGGCCCGACCAGCCGCTGGGGGGCGAAGGGCGGGCTGCCGCGCGCGCCGGGACGCCCGCGGATTGGCGGGACATGTGCCTGGAGCTCCGCCTGTTGCAGCAGAGCCTGCCGCGGGAGCCGCGGGCGGGACGCAACACGGACCCCGAAGGACGGCCATGGCAGCGGCGGCTGCAGGCCTGGCGCGCTGCGCGGAGCGCCCAGGTCCGCGCCTTCATCGAGCGC
>JAYRQX010000516.1:0-3642 GCA_041910415.1 Acetobacteraceae bacterium
CTCGTCGCCGGCATCGGGCGGGCGGTGATTTTGAGCGTGGATGGCGAGATCGAGACGCTGCGCGGTGACGCCATCGCCGCGCGGGTGGCCGGCATCGTCCCGCTGGTGGTGCATGCGCCGGCCAGCGCCCGGCGCCTCGGCATCGGCCAGTTCCCTGGGGCCTTCGACCTCTTGGAATTGTTTGCCTTCGCGCTCCCCGCGCGATCCTGCGCGCCGACGCCGCGCGGCCTCGCCATGGCGCTCGACCTTGATCCCCCCAGGGACGACGACCATGCGGCGACGCTGCTCCCTGAAATGGCGACGATGCTGCTGCGCCACATCGCGAACGGGCGCGAGCGGCCACTGAACGCGGACGCGGCAGCCATCGCATCCCGCATGGGCGAGGTCGGCTGGCCCTGGACGGAATCGGTCCTCGCTGCGCTCGGCGTGGAGGGCGAGGTCCGGCGCGCCAAGGACGGGCTGAAAGTCTGGCGCCGCCTGCCGGAATGGGAGGACGTGGCGCCGCCCGTCCCCGGCAGTTCATTGCCCATCGCGCCGGCGGAGGCGCGCGCGCGCTTGGGCGAAATCCTCGGCAGCGGCGCGGAGCAGCGCCCGCAGCAGGCGGACTACGCCTCCGCCGCCTCGGCTGCCTTCGCGCCGCGCGAGCGCCAGGGCGAGCCGCACATGGTCCTCGCCGAAGCCGGCACGGGCACCGGCAAGACGCTCGGCTACATCGCGCCCGCCTCGCTCTGGGCCGAGCGCAACCACGCGCCGGTCTGGATCTCCACCTACACCCGCAACCTGCAGCGCCAGATCGACCAGGAAGCCGCGCGCCTCTATCCCGATCCCGAGGAACGCCGCCGCCGTGTCGTGCTGCGCAAGGGGCGCGAGAATTATCTGTGCCTGCTGAACTACGAGGAAGCGCTCGGCGAAGGCATCATGCCAGGGCAGGCGATCCCGATGGGCCTCGTCGCGCGCTGGGCACGGCACACGCGCGACGGCGATCTGATGGGCGGCGATTTTCCGGGCTGGCTGTCGGAGCTGTTCGGGCCGCACGCCATCTGGCCGCTCGCGGACCGGCGCGGCGAATGCATCCACTCCGCCTGCCCGCATTATAAGCAGTGCTTCGTCGAACATGCCATCCGGCGCGCGCGCGGGGCGACCATCGTCGTCGCGAACCATGCGCTGGTCATGGTGCAGGCGGCGCTTGGCGGTGGCGAGGACGGGCGGCCGCTGCGCCTGGTCTTCGATGAAGGCCATCATCTGTTCGACGCCGCGGACAGTGCGTTTTCCGCCGACCTCACCGGCGCGGAGACGGCCGAACTGCGTCGCTGGCTGCTGGGTGCCGAAGGCGGGCGGTCTCGCGCGCGTGGCCTGCGCCGGCGCATGGACGAGCTGATCGGCGAGCGCCCCGACCTGCTCGGCCCGCTGGACGCGGCCCTCGCCGCGGCGCGTGCCCTGCCCTCGCCTGGCTGGATGACGCGTCTCTCGGAAGACCGCGCGCCCGCACCCACGCCCGACGGCATGGGCCGCCCTGCCGAGGCATTTTTTCGTCTCGTCCGCCAGCAGGTGCTGGCGCGGATGCAGACGGAAGACGCGGGCTATGACGCCGAATGCGACCTGCATCCGCTCGTCGCGGGCCTGGCCGATGCCGCCGAGGCACTGGACCGCGCGCTCTCCCGCATCGAGGACCCGCTGGCGACGCTCGCCACGCGCCTGGCCGCGCGGCTGGAAGACGAAGCTGAGGAATTGGAAGTCGGCGACCGCATCCGCATCGAAAGCGCCTGTCGCTCCCTCGAACGCCGGGCGCTGATGCCGCTGCGCGCCTGGGGCTCCATGCTGCGCGGCCTGCGCGCCGAACCCCGCGCGCCGGGCGAGCGGCCGGATTTCGTGGACTGGCTGTCCCTGGAACGGCGCGAGGGCGCGGACCGCGATGCGGGGATGCACCGCCATTGGCTCGACCCCACCCAGCCCTTCGCGACCACGGTCGCCGCACCCGCGCATGGGCTGCTCGTCACCTCGGCCACGCTGCGCGACGCGGTCGAAGCGCCGGACGAGGATGCGGAAGCCGCCTGGCGCGCGGCGGAAGCGCGCACCGGCGCGATCCACCTGCCGGCGCCCGCGATCCGCGCCGCCGTGGCCTCCCCCTTCGACTACGCTGCGCGCACGCGCTGCTATGTCGTCACCGACGTCGCGAAGGATGATTTCGGCCAGGTCGCCGCCGCGGTGCGGGCGCTGTTCCTGGCCGCGGGCGGCGGCGCCCTTGGATTGTTCACCGCGATCCGCCGGCTGCGCGAGACCCACACGCGCATCGCGCCCGCGCTGGAAGCGGCCGGCATCCCGCTCTACGCGCAGCATATCGACGCCATGGACAACGGCACGCTGGTCGATGTGTTCCGCGCCGAAGAAAATTCCTGCCTGCTCGGCACGGATGCGATGCGCGACGGCGTGGACGTGCCGGGACGGTCGCTCCGCATGCTGGTGTTCGATCGCGTGCCCTGGCCGCGCCCGTCCATCCTGCATCGCGAAAGGCGGCTGCATCTCTCGGAAGGCAAGCCCAAGGCCTATGACGATGCCGTGGCGCGCTACCGCCTGCGCCAGGCTTTTGGACGTTTGATCCGCCGCGCCGACGACCGCGGCGTCTTCGTGCTGCTGGACCGCTCCTGCCCGTCGCGCCTGCTGGCGGGGCTGCCCTCGGGCGTGCTCATCCGCCGCGCCGGTCTCAGGCAGGTGGTCGAGGAATCGCGCGCGTTCCTGGCTGACGAAGGTTAGTCCTTCGACTCCGGCCAGGTGATGAAGAGCCCGACATCGCCCGGCATGCCGTTGGGGTAGCTGATGATCCGCGCGGAGAAGCCGAAGCCGCCGGGCTTCAACTCGCTCTCCCACCACTCGAAGACATGGCGGAAGGCGCCGGGCAGCGTGTCCTGCCAGCCATCCAGGTGGTTGTTGATGCGCCGGCCGCTGTCCTCGCAGATCTCGGAGGGGAAATGCGTCAGCATCACCTCGCGCTCGCGGTCCAGGAAGGCCTTCTTGATCTTGGCCATGGCCCGGTCGCGGTCTTCCTGGGTGATCTGGTAGGTCATGGCGCGCTCGGCGAACTGCTTCAGCTCCTCGCGCCGAGCGCGTTCGGCTTCCTCGGCCTCGGCGCGCTTGCGGGCGGCTTCGGCGTCACGGGCGGCGAAGAGACCGCCGATGGTCAGCTTTTCGGACATGCGGGTGCCTCCGTTTGATCAAGGGAAACCTAACGTAGCATGCCCACCTTGCCATGATCCGGATCAAGCGTCGGCCTTCAGCACTTCGCCGGCCAGGTAAAGACTCCCGCAGATCAGCACACGGGCCGGACGCCCGGCTTTCGGCAGCATGGCCAGAGCCTCGGCCACTGTCCCGCCCGGGCGCGCGGCGCCACCGCTCGCGGTCAGGATTTCGTCCACCGTCATGGCCAAATGCTGCCCCGGCTCGGCGACGGCAAGCAGCGTGTCGGCCCAGGGGATCAGCGGGCGGAGAAAATCCTCGCTCGCCTTGCCCTTCTTCATGCCGACCAGCAGGTGCAGCGGCCGGTCGCGCCAGGTGCGGAGGTGCTGCGCGATCACCCGTCCCGCACCGGCATTGTGGCCGCCATCCAGCCAGAGCTCCCAGCCCTCGGGCAGCATCGCCGCGAGCCGC
>JAYRQX010000517.1:0-3592 GCA_041910415.1 Acetobacteraceae bacterium
CAACCCGTGGCTGGGCTGCACCAGGGTCAGCCCCGCCAGCGACCATTGCTATGCCGAGTCGTGGGCGCGCCGCACCGGCCGCCCGCACCTGTGGCAAGGCGAGCGCCAGCGCACCGCCCCGGCCAACTGGCGCCAGCCGCTGCTGTGGAACCGCCAGGCCGCCCGCGCCGGCACCCGCCCCCGCGTCTTCTCCGCCAGCCTCGCCGACGTGTTCGACAACCAGGTGCCGCCCGCCTGGCGCGAGGACCTGTGGCACCTGATCGACGAAACCCCGCACCTCGACTGGCTGCTGCTGACCAAGCGGCCGCAGAACATCATCAAGATGCTGCCAGACGTCTCGATGCAGTTCCGCCACGGCCCCTGGCCCTGGCCGAATGTCTGGCTCGGCACGACGGTCGAGAACCAGGCCGAGGCCGACCGCCGCATCCCCCACCTGCTGGCCGTACCCGCCGCCGTCCGCTTCCTCAGCTGCGAGCCGCTGCTGGGGCCGGTGGATCTGGTGCGATGGAACGGCCTGGAGGATTCGCAGGACATCCCCGTGGACTGGGTGATCGCGGGCGGCGAGTCCGGCCCCGGCGCCAGGCCGATGCACCCCGACTGGGCCCGCAGCCTGCGCGACCAATGCGCCACGGCGGGGGTCGCGTTCCACTTCAAACAGTTTGGCGAGTGGGCACCGTCCGAGGACCATCCCCTCGAACGTGAAACACTGCCTTTCGCTCCAGCTTCGCATCAAGGGATGGTTCGCATCGGCAAGCGTGCCGCCGGCCGCCTCCTCGACGGCGTCGAGCACAACGCCTTCCCTTCCCCCTCGACCGCGCTGCGGGAGAGGGATGGGGTGAGGGCCGCCGAATGAACGACAACGAAACGCCAGACCTGTACGACCTGTATCCCGGCGTCGAATACGGCTGTCCGAGGAATCCCGCTGTGCCCGGTCGCACAAAGGACCGCCTGGGGTGGCGCGGGCGCTTCCGCAGCGACGACATCCGCGATTATTTGATTAGCCACGCCGGCGACAGGTCCGTCGCCGAAATCGCCGAGGCGCTCCGCCTCTCGCCCGACGATGTGCTGGCCGCCGCCTCCCGCATCTACCTCTGCGGCCACACCCCCACCGGCACCGACCGCGGCGCGTGGCTGCTGTGGCTGGACGGCGAATGACCCAGCCACCCCGCCGCATCCAGCTCAGCCGCGCCAAGGGCTGGCGCATGCCGGCGAACACGCTGCGCGTCTCGCGGCCGAGCATGTGGGGCAACCCCTTCGCCAGCCGCGACCGCGCCATCGCCGTGCGCATGTTCCGCTGCTGGCTGACGGGCTCGTGCCGCACGCTCGACCTGCTGGAGTGCCGCCTCGCGATTCCCGGCCCGCTCGGCCACTACCGCGAGGCGATGCGCCGCGAACTGCCGATGCTGCGCGGCTACAACCTCGCCTGCTGGTGCCCGCTCGACCAGCCCTGCCACGCCGACATCCTGCTGGAGCTCGCCAATGGGTGAGGCTGAGGTGCTGCGACTGCTGCGCGCCGCGTGCAAGGAATGGGGGGCGCAGAAGAATTGGGCCGAGGGTCACGACATCAGCCCGCAATATGTGAACGATGTCCTCAATGGCCGCCGCGAACCAGGTCGGTTGATCCTCTCCGCGCTCGGTGTGGAACGCATCGTGACCTATCGCCGCGTGCAGAGAGCGCCCGCCGCATGACTGACGCCCCCCTCACCCCCGAGCAGGTCGCCGCCCGCTGGGCCTGCCCCGTCCGCCGCGTGCTGGCCCTGTGCCGGGCCGGGAAACTGCCGACCTTGCCGCTGGGCCGAGGCGTCTACAGGATACCCCTCACCGCGCTGGTGGCGTGGGAGGGGGAGATATGGACGTCCGCAAGGTCCTCTACCGGGGCGCCTGGTACGCTGTCTGGCGCGAGGACGGCGAGACCCGGCGAAAAGCGCTTCGTACCCGGGATCCTCTAGTCGCCGATTCCCAGCTCGCCGCTTTCCGCGCCCGCCAGTCAGCCCCCGAACCCCAGGCCACCGCCGGCACCATCTTCGCCCGCTACCTGGCCGAAAAGGGCAAGCCCCGCGCGCACGACGCCTGGCGCCGCCTCGCCCCATACTTCGAACACCGCACCCCGCCGGAAATCACCGCCCCGGCCTGCCGCGCCTACTGCGCCGCCCGCGCCCGCGACGGCGCCAGCACCGGCACGATCTGGACCGAACTGACCTTCCTGCGGGCCGCGCTCCGCTGGGGCCAGGCCGCCCCGCCCGCCACGGTGGAACTGCCGCCCAAGCCACCGCCGCGCGACCTGCACCTGACCCGCGACCAGTTCGACCGCCTGCTGGATGAGTGCCACGCGCCGCACCTGCGCCTGTTCCTGGTGCTGGCGCTCGCCACCGCCGGCCGCCGCGCC
The DNA here is from genome assembly GCA_041910415.1 of Acetobacteraceae bacterium. Taxonomy (GTDB): domain Bacteria; phylum Pseudomonadota; class Alphaproteobacteria; order Acetobacterales; family Acetobacteraceae; genus JAYRQX01. The sequence continues at coordinate 2,387 of JAYRQX010000517.1, forward strand.
GCGATTCTGGAACTGACGTGGGATCGGGTGGATTTCGAGCGTGGCCTGATCCGCCTGGGCCTGGGCGAAAAACGCCGCAAGGGCCGCGCCACGGTGCCCATGACCGCCCGCGCCAGGGCCGTGCTGGAGGAGGCCTGGCAGGTCCGCACGACGCCGACAGTGATCGCCTACGGCGGCCGCAGCCTCGCCAGCGTGCGCCCCGCGCTGGCCCGCGCCGCCGAGCGTGCCGGCCTGCCCTGGGTCACGCCGCACGTGATGCGCCACACCGCCGCCGTCTGGATGGCCGAGGCCGGGGTGACGATGCCCGAGATCGCGGCCTTCCTGGGCCACACCGACAGCCGCACCACCGAGCGCATCTACGCCCGCTTCACCCCTGATTATTTGCGCCGTGCCGCCCAGGCGCTGGATTGACACAGTGTACGGTTGTTCAGATGCACCCGCAGAGGCCGATTCCGCCCCTCGGTTCGCCGCCCGTTCCTGTGGATGGAAGGGGTCAAGTGTTTGGCGGATCACGCGGTCCCGTGCCTTCGGGACGCAGGGGCCGGAGGTTCAAATCCTCTCACTCCGACCAATCAAATCAACCAGTTAGACGGGAAACACACAGCGCGCGGAAGGTTCGTGTGAACCTTTTGGCGACAGGAAGCAGGAACATTGCAGGAACTGGCGGGGTGGGGCCTGATGCTGGCCATGCCGCCCTTCACCGTCGCCGACGCGCTCCGCACCGGGCAGGAAATCCATGTGGGGTGCGGGCGGGCGGGGTGCGGGCACCGCGCGATCATCGACCTGGCGGCGCTGCCGCCGACGCTGGATTTCGACGACATGAGGGCAAGGCTGCGGTGCTCGGCCTGCGGCGGGCGGCGCGTGCACCTCAGCATTTCGGTGCCTGGCCGCGCCACCGGCGAATCCCCGCGCCGCCGCCGCCTCGTAACACATCGTGATGATCGCCCGCTTGCGTGCCCCTCAATCCCATGCATAATGAGGGGCATGGACGCGGCGGAAGACTGGTACAACGCGACCAGCAAGGCCGACATCATCGCATGGTGCGAGGCTCACGGCGTCGAGATCAGCGCCAGCGAGACCACGCTGGTTGAAGACTGGGCCGATCGCGCCATGGCCGCCTGGGCCGCCAGCAAGACGCACTGACGATGACGCCTGACGATCTCGCTGCTGCCGGCCGGTCGCTGTTCGGCGATCGGCACGGCTGGC
>JAYRQX010000518.1:0-1952 GCA_041910415.1 Acetobacteraceae bacterium
CCCAGCGATACTGGACGCACAGGCCGGGATCGTCCTCGACAACCAGGAGCGTCGGCTTGCTCATGCCTGCGCGGGCTCCTTCGCGGGCGCGGCGCCGCCGGGCTGCGCCAGGACGGGAAGCGTCAGGCGGATCGTGGTGCCGCGCCTGTCCTCGGTCTTCTGCGCCTTCGGCTGCCTGGTCTCGGACCTGCTCGGCGACCTGGTCCGCACGGTGCACGGCGTGGCGTTGACGCGCGCTGCCGTCCGTGACGCCTACGCCGCCATGGAGCGTGATGGCGCGGCTTGGCTCGTGCAGCAGGTGGGTGGCGTCGCGCCGGCTTTCGAGCACCTCGCCGATATCCGCTACGCAGGCCAGGCCTTCGACGTCGCGACGCGCCTCGACCCCGCCGTGGCCCGGGACGGCGACCTGGACGCCATCGCCGAGGCCTTCCACACCGAGCATCAGCGGCTTTTCAGCCACTCGCACCCGGGCACAGCGATCGAAGTGATCGCGCTGCGGCTGCGCGTGCGCGGGGCTGCCCCGGCCGGAGGGCAGGGCAGGCTTCGCGGTACGGGGCGACACCACCGCCGCGGCGACCCGCATGGCGCTGTTCGACGATGAGTGGCGGCCCGTGCCCGTGCTGGCCTGGCAGTCGCTGCAGCCGGGCTGGACCGGTCGCGGCCCCGCCATCATCGAACAGGAGACCGCGACCGTCGTCGTGCCCTCCTCCTTCAGCATCGGCATGAGCCGCTATGGCGACCTCGTGCTGGAAAGGATGGGCTAGCGATGGACGCCGTCCGCACCGAGGTGATGCGCAACCGCTTCGCCGCGATCGCCGAGGAAGCAAGCAACGTCGCATACCGCACCGCCTACACGACGCTGATCAAGCAGACCCAGGACTACCAGGTCGCCATGGCCAGCCTGGATGGCGAGTTCTTCGCGTATCCGCTGCGCCGCGGCGTGACGTCCTCCGTGTGCCAGAACACGCGCGGACTGGTCGATGCGATCGGCATCGACACGCTGCGGCCGGGCGATGTGATCATCACCAACGATCCCTTCTCGGCCGACGCGCTCTGCACCCACAGCATGGACATCCACCTGCTGATGCCTGCGTTCCGCGAGGGAAGGCCGGTCGCCTTCGGATGGGCCTTCATCCACGCCTCCGACATCGGCGGATCGGTGCCGGGGAGCATCTCGCCGCGGAACTACGAGGTGTTCCAGGAAGGCATCCGCATGCGGCCGAACCTGCTCTACCGCGGTGGCGTGCTGAACGAGCAGCTCTGGAACACCTTCGCCGACAATTCCCGCATCCCCGAGCTGATCTGGGGCGACCTCCAGGCCATGCTCGCTGGCCTCAGGTTGCTCGACCGTCGCGCACAGGAGATCTGCGACCGCTACGGTAGCGCCGAGTTCCTGGAGAGCATCGCTGATGTCATCGCGCTCTCCGAGCTGAAGGCCCGCCAGGCGATCGGGCGCCTGACGGATGGCACCTACGAGTTCTGTGACTACCTCGAGAACTACAACGATCCCGGCCACATCTTCATCAGCGCACGCATGACGGTGGCAGGGGAGGAGGTGGTGATGGATTTTACCGGATCCGACCCGCAGGTCGCGCTGTCCCTGAACTTCACAACCGGCAGCCGGCCGCATCCCTTCCTCTGCATGCCGCTCCTGAACTGGATCCAGACGGTGATGCCGACCATGCCGCGCACCGGCGGCATGATCCGCCCGATCACCACCCACGCTCCGGTCGGGACCTTCATGAATGCATGCTTTCCCGCCGCGATGGGCAATCGGTGGGTCGCGGCGATGCGCGTCTATGACGCCATCCTCGGCTGCCTGAACCAGGCGGTGCCGGGCGGCGTCGCGGCGGCTGGTGCGGGGCAGTCGGCCATCATCTCGGCCTCCGCGGTCAACCGAAGGACGGGGCGGCGCGTCGTCAGCGTGGTGGAGCCGATCATCGGCGGCAGCG
>JAYRQX010000519.1:0-1918 GCA_041910415.1 Acetobacteraceae bacterium
GGCGAGAAGGGTCAGGGCAAGGATCGGGCGCACGGGGGCACGGCATAGCGCGCCGGGGCCGCAAAGCCAACGATTTCCGGCATGAACCGCCCTGGACCCTGTGGTCCCCGCTTCACGCCGCCGCGGCGAAGCGGGACGCCGAGAGGGCACCCAGCATCGGGTCCAGCGCCCCCCGCGCGATCATGGGCGCGAGCAGCCGGGCATGGGCCCCGGCGAGCGTCACGCCGGAATGGCAATTGGCGGTGAAGGCCCCTGGATATTCAACCGACTGGTCATAGATCGGCAGCCCATCCGGCGCCATGACGCGCAGCGCCGACCAGGCGCGGACGATCGAGAGCTCCGCCATCCAGGGGAAGGTGGCGACGCCGCGCTTCGCGATGGCGGCCATGACATCGGGCTTCTGGGACAGATCGAAACCCACCTCCTCCATGGAATCGCCCAGCATCAGGCTGCCTTCCCGGGTCTGGCGGACGGTGGTGGTGGGCATGCGGAATCGGTGGGCGGCGCGCTCGGTCACCAGCACCTGGCCGCGTTGGGGGCGGACGGGCGCGTTCAGGCCGAAGACGGGGGCCAGGGCGGCGTTGCCCAGCCCGGCGGCCAGCACCACGCAGGGGGCCTGGACCGTGCCGCCCGGGGTTTCGATCCGGAAGTCGCGCGGCGCGGCGCGGACGGTGGTGACGGGGCTGTTCGCCAGGTAGGTCCCGCCAGCGTCGGTGAACGCCGTGTGCAGGGCCCGCAGCAGGTAGAGCGGGCTGGCATGGCCGTCATAGGGGGTCCAGGAAGCGCCGACGACAGACGGACCCAGCGGCGGCAGCATCGCCCGCAGTTCGTCGCGGCGGATCATGCGGTACTCGTAGCCGTGGTTGCCGGCTTCCTGCTTCATCCGCTCCATGCGCAGGGCGCGGTCTTCGAACTCCTGCTCGCTCAGGCAGAGATGCACCCCGCCCGGCTGTTCGAGGCCGAGATCAAGCCCGGTGCGCCCGGTCAGGTCATCGCGCAATGCGGGCCATTCCGCGGCCGAGGCGCGGGTCCAGCGCTGGTAATGCGGCGCGCCCAGCCCCTTCGACTGCACCCAGACGAGGCCGAAATTGCCGCGGGAGGCGCGGAAGGCGATGTCGCCCTCGTCCAGCAGCACGACGGACTGGCCCTGCCCGGTCAGCCCCCAGGCGATGGCCGCGCCCACCAGGCCGCCGCCGATGACGATGCTGTCGAAGGTCCGAGCCTGCATGGGCGCCATGGGACGGCGCGCGGCGCGCCGGGTCAACCGGCGACCGTTGACGACGCGACCGATCGGGCGTCAGCCTTGCCCCCTTCCCGGGAGAACGCCGCCATGAGCCCCCTCGACGCCCCTCGCCCGCAGCGCAACAGCGACCTCGAGGCCGCGCTCGCCGAGGCCCGCGAACGCTATGTGACGGCACGCCCGAAAAGCGCCGACATCCACACCAGGGCGCGCGAGGTCCTGCCCGGCGGCAACACCCGCACGGTGCTGTTCTACACGCCCTTCCCGACCGCCATGGCGCGTGGCGAGGATTGCCGCGTGTGGGACGTGGACGGGCACGAATATCTCGACCTCTGCGGCGAATACACGGCCGGGCTCTTCGGCCATTCCGAGCGCCGCATCCTCGATGCCGTGAAGGCCGCGCTGGAGAACGGAATCAACCTGGCCTCGGTCGGCGAGGCCGAAGGCAAGCTCGCCGCGCTCGTCTGTTCGCGCGTGAAGTCGGTGGAGCTGGTGCGCTTCACCAACTCCGGCACCGAAGCCAACATCATGGCGCTGGCCGGCGCGCGCGGCTTCACCGGTCGGCAGAAGGTGATGGTCTTCAAGGGCGGCTATCATGGCGGGGTCTTCACCTTCCCCGTGGGCGCGCCGCTCTCCGCCGTGAACCTGCCGATCCCCATGGTCTTCGGCGACTACAAC
>JAYRQX010000520.1:0-10759 GCA_041910415.1 Acetobacteraceae bacterium
ACCAGCGCGGATGCCAGCGCGACCAGCCGGTCCGCGATCTGCCCGCGCAGCATCAGATCGCCCGCGAAGACGAAGAAGGGGATGGCGAGCATCGAGAAGACGTTCATGCCCGACGACAGCTGCTGGAAGACCACGATCGCCGGCAGGTCCATGTAGAGCACGGTCGCCAGCGCGGACGCACCCAGCGCGAAGGCGACCGGCGTGCCGATCAGCAACAGCGCCGTGAAGATGCCGACCAGGATGGTGATCTCCATCTCAGGCGTCGCTCACCATGGGGTGCGGCATCGTCTCGTCCGGCGCCTTGTGGCCGGTGGCGTGGGCGATGAGCTTCTCCAGCCCGAAGCCCAGGATCAGCACGCCGCCCAAGACAATCGGCAGGTATTCGACGCCGCTCGGCAGGCCCGTGGTCGGCAGCGTCGCGTCCCAGACGCCCGCGGCGAGTTCCGTCCCGAACCAGACCATGCCGGCGCCGAAGGCCGTGACCACCACGTCGCTGATCACGGCGAAGACCCGCGCGACGGGTGCGGGCAGGACATCGCGCAGCACGTCGAAGCCCATATGCGTGCCTTCCCGCACCCCGGCCGCCGCCGCGCCCAGGATCAGCCAGCCGAGCAGCAGCATGGCGACCTGTTCCGCCCAGGCAGGCGTGTCGTTCAGCACGAAACGCCCGAAGACCGCCCAGGCGACGATGACCGTCATCGCCACCAGCGCGACGCCGGCCAGCGCCAGCGCCGCGCGGCAGGCCGCGTCCAGCGCGGCGCTGAAGGCGCGCATCAGGCCGTTTCGCGGATGCGCGTGACGAGGCCGCGCAGCCGGGCGTCGCGGGCGAACTGGCCATAGACGGGTTCCATCGCCCGCGCGAAGGCCTCCTTGTTCACCTGGTTCACCTGGGATCCGCCGGCGATGACGGCCTGGCGGGACGCCTCGGTCTGCGCGTCCCAGAGGCGCCGCATCTCCGGCACGCTCTCCTTCGCCGCGTCGCGCAGGATGGCCTGGAGGTCGCGCGGCAGGCGGTCGAAGCTGCGCTTGGACGCCACCAGGATCTCGGGCGACATCGAATGCTCGGTCACGCTGTAGTATTTCGCGACCTCGAAATGCCGGGTGGAGTGGTAGGAGGGCCAGTTGTTCTCGGCCGCATCCACCACGCCGGTCTGCAGCGCCGAGTAGACCTCGCCGAAGGGGAGCGGCGTCGCGTTGGCATTGACCGCGCGCATGATCGCGACCCAGAGATCCGATTGCTGCACGCGCACCTTCAGCCCGCGCATGTCGTCCGGCGTGTTCACGGCGCGGGTGCGCATGTAGAAGCTGCGCGCGCCGCTGTCGTAGTAGCAGAGGCCGACGAGGCCGTGCCGGTCGGCGCCCGAGATGATCTCCTGCCCGATCGCGCCGTCCATCACGCGGCGCATATGCGCCTCGTCGCGGAAGACGAAGGGCAGGCCGGGGATGGTCGTCTCCGGCACCAGGTTGTTCAGCGGACCGAAATTCACGCGATTCAGGTCGATCACGCCGAAGCGCGTCTGTTCGAGCGTCTCGCGCTCCTCGCCCAGTTGGCGGGAATGGAAGATCTGCACGCGCAGCCGCCCGCCCGAGCGTTCCTCGACCAGCCGGCCCATGAATTTCACCGCCTCGACGGTCGGGTAGCCATCCGGGTGCGTATCGGCCGATCGCAGGGTGATGGTCTGCGCCTGGGCGCGGCCGCCGATCCAGGGAAGGGACAGGGACGCGCCCAGCAGGACGCGCCGCGCAAGGGCGGGTGTGGTCATCGGATGCTTCCTCCGTCGCGCCGGTTCGACCGGCGGCTGCTTGGACGTGAACTGCAATAGCAGATAGCAGTTTGCCTTGCCTGGGAAGGCGAAGTCAACCGGTCGGTTACTTTTCCGCGCCGATCCCCCAGCCCTTCAGCAGCGCAACCAGCCGCGCCTGCGAATCCGGCATGATCGGCCAGCAGGCGGGCGGCCGCGCGGGCCCGACATCCTGCCCCGCCAAAGCCAGCGCGGCCTTCACGACCGAGACATTGGCGCCGTTCTGTTCCTGCGCGCGCAGCTCCTCGAAGGCGCGGATCGCCGCGATGGCCGCGTTCGCCGCGGCGTAGTCCCCCGCCCGCAGCGCGTCGCGGATGGCGACGGAGCGTTCGGGCAGGATGTTGATGAGGCCCGAGGTGAAGCCCCGCGCGCCCAGCGCCGTCATGGGCGGCGCCCAGGGCTCGGCCAGGCCGCAGACGAAGGAGACAGTCTCCCCCAGCCGGCGGATCGCCTCGGCCAGCACCATCATGTTGGGCGTCGCCCATTTCACCGCGACCACGCCGGGCACGCGGCACAGCGCCTCGATCGCCGCCATGCCGATGCCGTCGTTGCGCAGGTACAGCACCACGGGCAGGCCGGCGGCCTCCGCCACGCGGCGGACATAGGCTTCGACGCCGCGCGGGGCGACGAAGGGATCCGGCACCTGGTGGACCATCACCGCATCCGCGCCATCGGCCCTGGCGCGCGCGGCGAGCCTCGTCGCTTCCCCCACGCTGCGCCCGATGCCTGCGATCACCACGGCGCGGCCGGCGACGATCGCCGGCACGTCCGCCTGCATCCGCTCGGCCTCGGCGAAGGCCAGGCCGTAGAATTCGGAGGTGTTGCCGTTGACCGTCAGCGCATCCACCCCCGTCGCGGCGCAGCGCGCGACGATGGGGCCGAGCCGCGCGGGCGCGATGCGGTCCTCCGCATCGAAAGGTGTCACGAGAATGCCCGAAATGCCGGTCAGCGCCCGACGGACGCGATCGAGCGAAAGGGTCATGTCCTCACCTTCCTGGATGCCGGCGCCAGCACGCCATTGGTGACGAGGGAGCGCAGCACGTGCTGGCGCATGCGCTCCTCGGCCAGCGCGGGATCGCGCGCGCGCAGCGCGGCCAGGATGGCGATGTGCTCGCGCAGTGCCTGCGGCATGGCGCGCGGCGTGCTGCCCACGGCGCGCAGGCGCCCCGACTGGTCATAGGCGCGCAAGCCCCGCAGCGAGCGCATGAGGAACTGGTTCCCCGTCGCCGCATGCAGCAGCAGATGGAAGCGCTCGTTGCAATCGTGCAGCACGTCCGTGTCCTCGGCCGCCGTCGCGCTGCGCATGGCGCGCACGATGCCGTCGAGCGCGGCGAGGTCCGCGACGCTCAGCCGTTCCGCCGCCAGCGCGGCGGCGACGCCTTCCAGCGCAACGCGGATGCGGCCGATCTCGGCCAGGCGGTCAGGCCCGATCTCGGCCACGATCGTGCCGCGCCGCGGCAGCGTGACGACCATGCCGTCCTGTTCCAGCCGCCGGAGCGCCTCCCGCACCGGCTGGGCGGAAATGCCGAGCGCGATGGCCAGGCTGCGTTCGGAAATCCGCAGGCCGGCCGCCAACTGCCCCTGGATGATGGTGTCGCGCAGCCGGCGATAGGCGCGCTCGCTGAGCGAGAGCGTCTCCTCCTCGGCCAGCGGGAGCACGTCTGCGAGCGTGTCGGCAGGGGCCATGGACAACTGCAATAGCAGTTGGCAGGTTGCTTCGGAAGGGATCAGGAGGGAACGACCATGGCCCGCAAGCGCGCCGAGGAGCTTCGCAGCCACCGCTGGTTCGGCGTGGACGACATCCGCGCCTTCGGCCATCGCAGCCGCATGCTGCAGGCCGGCTATTCGGAGAGCGATTTCCGAGGGAAGCCGGTGATCGGGATCATCAACACCTGGTCCGAGCTTTCTCCGTGCCACTTCCATTTCCGCGTGCGGGCGGAGGAGGTGAAGCGCGGCGTCTGGCAGGCGGGCGGCTTCCCCGTCGAACTGCCGGCGCATCCGGTGACCGAGCAGTACCAGAAGCCGACCTCCATGCTCTACCGCAACATGCTGGCGATGGAGACCGAGGAACTCGCGCGCAGCCATCCCTGCGACGGGCTCGTGCTGCTCGGCGGCTGCGACAAGACGCCGCCCGGGCTGATGATGGGCGCGATCAGCAGCGGCCTGCCCAGCATCTTTGTCCCCGCCGGCCCGATGCTGCGCGGGAATTGGCGCGGCAAGACGCTGGGCTCGGGATCGGACGTGTGGAAATACCATGCGGAACTCCGCGCCGGGACCATCACCGAAGAACAATGGAAGGACATGGAAGGCGGCATCGCGCGGTCCTTCGGCACCTGCATGACGGCCGGTACCGCGGCGACGATGATGCTGGCGGTGGAGGCGCTGGGATTCACGCTCTCCGGCGCGTCCTCCATCCCGGCGGCTGACTCGGCCCATCCGCGCATGGCGACCGAAACGGGCAAGAGAATCGTCGAGATGGTGTGGGACGACCTGACGCCCGCGGCGCTGATCTCCCAGGGCAGCATCGACAACGCCGTGACGGCGGCGATGGCCTTCGGCGGTTCCACCAACGCCATCCCGCATCTGATCGCGATCGCCCGCCGCGCCGGCATCACGCTCGATCTCGAACGCTTCGACGCGCTGAGCCGCCGCGTGCCGCTGATCGCCAACCTCCGCCCGAACGCCGATGTCAACCTGATGGAGGATTTCTTCTACGCGGGCGGCAGCCGCGGCTTCCTGAACCGCATCCGCGAATTTCTCGACACGTCCGCGAAGACCGTCTCCGGCAGGACGATCGGGGAGGACATCGCGACCGGCGAAGTCTTCGACGACAGCGTCATCCTGCCGCTCGACAAGCCCTTGCAGCCGGAAGGCGGGCTCGCCGTGCTGCGCGGCACCCTCGCCCCGCGCGGCGCGGTCATCAAGACCAGCGCGGCCGATCCCAGGCTGCTGCAGCACACCGGCCCCGCCGTGGTGTTCGAGGACTACGCGGACCTGAAGAAGCGCCTGGACGATCCGGCGCTGCCCGTGACGCCAGATTCCGTGCTGGTGCTGAAGCAGGCGGGTCCCCAGGGCGGCCCCGGCTTCCCGGAATGGGGCATGCTGCCGCTGCCGAAGAAAATGCTGCAGCAGGGCGTGCGCGACATGGTGCGGATCAGCGATGCGCGCATGTCCGGCACCTCCTATGGCACCTGCGTGCTGCACATCGCGCCGGAAAGCCATGTCGGCGGCCCGCTCGCCTTCGTGCAGAATGGCGACCTGATCCGGCTGGATGTGGCTGGCCGGAAGATCGACCTGCTGGTGGACGAGGCGGAGATGGAACGCCGCCGCGCCGCCTGGACGCCGCCCAGGCGTCGCTATACGCGAGGCTGGACGTCGCTCTACCTGGACAACGTCACCCAGGCGGATGAGGGCTGCGACATGGCCTTCCTGGAAGGCACGTCGCCGACCCCGGAGCCGGATATCTATTGAGGGCGGATGGCCCCCACCCCCGGGCCAACGCTCCGCGTTTGCCCGGGGGTGGGGGCTCTCGCCTAGGCCGCGCGCAGCCTGGCGTTGGCTTCCTCGAACAGGCGCTTCGAGGTGCTGAAGTCGAAGGGCTTTTCGACCAGCAGCTCCGCGTCCCATTCGCTGCGGTCGTCGCGGTAGAAATCACCGCCATAGACGTGCAGCGCGGCCGTCAGCTTCGGCGTCGGGTTGGTGACGGAGTGGATGATCTCCGCCCCCAGCGCGCAGGCATCCTTCACCCGCATCGCCTTGGCGCCCGCGGCTTCGATCCGCGGTCCGTCCTCGGTCTCGATGCGCCGCCAGAAGACGTTGTCCTCGGCGCCGCCATAGATGCCGATCACCGCCCAGATGTGGTGGTTGTGCGGCCTGAGCGTCATCCAGGGCGCCCAGACCAGGTTCAGGACGGTCAGCTCCGGCGAACGATAGAGGCACTGCGACCCGGCCAGCGTCGGTGCCCCGCCCAGCCCCTTCGTCACGGCTTCAGGATCGGCGACGGCGCGCGCGACGACCTCCCGCACCAGCCTGTGCGAGGGATCGGCGGTGATGGCGTCCTTGCAGTCCGCGATGAAGCGCTCGGTCTCGAACATGGAGAGCCTCCCTTCCCCGCCGTCAGTGCGCGAGGCGGCTGTTGGATTCCGCAAAGATCTTCTTCACCACCTCGACGTCGTAGGGTCCTTCGACCAGCGTCTCGGAATCCCAGGCGCTGCGGTCGTCGCGGAAGAAGTCGCCGCCATAGACATGCAGCGCCGCGGTCATCTTGCCGGTCGGGTTCGTCACCGAATGGATGATCTCCTTGCCCAGCGCGCCCGCATCGCCGGTGCGCAGCGCCTTGGCGCCGGCGGCCTCAATCCGCGGGCCCTTCCCGGTCTCGATCCGGCGCCAGAAGACGTTGTCCTCCGCCCCGCCATAGATGCCGATCACCGCCCACAGATGATGGTCGTGCGGCATCAGCGTCATCCAGGGGCCCCAGATGAAGTTCAGCACGGTGAGTTCGGGCGAGCGGTGCAGGATCTGGATGCCCGCCTCCTTCGGCTCGCCCAGCGTGCGCAGGATGGCCGCGGGGTCGGCGACGGCGCGCGCCACCTCCTCTCGCACCAGCCTGTGGGACGGATCGGCCGCGACCGCCGCGCGGCAATCCCCGATGAAACGGTCCAGGTCGAACATGTCTCCTCCGCGCCCCTTTCCGGGGAAGATTGTTCTCCGAGCCTAGCCCCGTGGAGGCGATTTCGTCACCTCTCGACCGCTTGTGCGACGCGCGCGCCCGCACGATCCTGCGGCCCGACCACCGGGACCCTGGATTGCCGCCATGAAGACGATTGCCGAAGCCGCTGCCGCCCTGGCCGCCGGCCACACCACCGCCACCGCACTGACCAAACAGGCCCTGGCCCGCATCGCCGACCCGAAGGGCGAGGGCAGGCGCGCCTTCACCATGGTCCATGCCGACCGCGCGCTGGCCAGCGCGAAGGCCATGGACTCGCTGCGCGCCGCCCATCGCGCCCCGAGCCGCTGGGCCGGCATCCCGATCAGCATCAAGGATCTCTATGACGAGGCCGGCGTCACGACGAAGGCCGGCTCCGTCGCGCGCGAGGGCGCCGCGCCGGCGAAAGCCGATGCACCCACCGTCGCGCGGCTGGTGCGCGCGGGCTTCGTCATCCTGGGCCGCACGAACATGGTGGAGTTCGCCTTCTCCGGCCTCGGCGTGAACCCGCACCACGGCACGCCGCTGAGCCCCTGGGACCGCGCGACGGGCCGGCTGCCCGGCGGCTCCTCCTCCGGCGCCGGCGTCGCGGTGGCGGATGGCATGGGCTTCGCGGGGCTCGGCACGGACACGGGCGGGTCCTGCCGCATCCCAGCTGCGCTCTGCGGCGTGGTGGGCTGGAAGCCGACGGCCAGGCGCGTGCCGATCACGGGCATCCTGCCGCTCGCCGTCTCGCTCGATTCCGCCGGACCGCTGGCGAACAGCGTCGCGGATTGCGCGCTGCTCGATGCCTGCATGGCGGGCGAGCAGGACCCGCTGCCGATCGCCACCCTGCCGATGAAGGGCCTGCGCCTCGGCGTGCCGCGCGGCACCTTCCTGACCGATGGGCTGGACGCGACCGTCGGCGCCGTCTTCGGTCGCACGCTGACGCGCCTGTCCGCCGCCGGCGCCAAGATCATCGAATTCGACCTGCCGGAGCTCGCGGAACTGCCCGCCGTGAACGCCGCCGGCGGCTTCGCGGCCAGCGAGGCCTTCGCCTGGCATCGCGGGCTGATCGCGGAGAAGGGCGAGCGCTACGACCCGCGCATCCTCAAGCGCATCAAGCGCGGCGAACGCATGAGCGCGGCGGACTATGTGGACCTCATCAATGCCCGCGCGCGCCTCGTCGCCTCGGCCGCGCCGCGCACCGCGGCCTTCGACGCCATCCTCGCGCCCACCTGCCCGCTGGTGCCGCCGAAGCTTGGCGAGGTGGAGGAGGAGGGCGAGTACAACCGCATCAACCTGCTGCTGTTGCGCAACACCGCACCCTTCAACTTCCTCGATCGCTGTTCCATCAGCATCCCCTGCCAGGCGCCGGGCGAGCCGCCGGTCGGGCTGATGCTGACGGGCGAACACATGGGCGACGCGAAGCTGTTCGCGGTTTCAGCTGCGGTGGAGGCGGCGCTTGCCGCCTGACCCGTCGCGCCGGTTTGCGTTGCAGGCCGGGTTGCCGTTCCGCTAGCGTTCCTTCCCTGCTCGGGGAAAGATGCCGTCATGACGCTCAGCCGACGCTCATTCAGCTTCCTGGCCGCCTGCGGGGCCTGTTCGACGACCGGCGCCTTCCTGGCGGACAGTCCAGCGAACGCGCAACAGGCGCCCTTCGCGACGCGCCAGCTCGCCGACAACGTCTATCTCTTCCGCTATGTCGGCCATCAGTCGATCTTCATCACCACGCCGGAAGGCGTCATCGCGACCGACCCCATCTCCTATCGCCGCCCGCAGGCGGCCGAGACCTATATCCAGGAGATCCGCAAGGTCAGCCAGGCGCCGATCCGCTACCTGGTCTACAGCCACCACCACTACGACCACATCGCCGGCGGCCGTCCCTTCAAGGCCGCGGGGGCCACGGTCGTCGCGCACCGCAACGCCAAGGCGCGGCTCGATCAGCTGCGGATGCCGGACATCGTGCCGGTGGACGAGGTGGTGGGCGACGAGGGCCGCGTGATCGAGATGGGCGGCCTGCGCGTCGAGCTGCGCCATGTCGGCCGCAACCACTCCGACAACTCGCTCGTGCTGCTGCTGCCGCGCGAGAAGATCCTGTTCACCGTGGACTTCATCCCGATCGAGACGCTGCACTGGCGCGACATGCCGGACGGCTACCTGCCCGACTGGTTCGACAGCCTCGACCGCGTGCTCGCACTCGACTGGGAACGCATGGCGCCGGGCCATCCCTATGCCGGCGGCCGCCTGGGCACCAAGGAGGATGTGCGCAACCTCAAGCAGTACATGAATGATCTGCGCGAGGCCGTGATCGCGGCGGAGCGCGAAGGCAAGTGCCTGAGCGACCGGATGAGCGAGATCCGCCTGCCGCGCTATGAGCGCTGGGGCAATTACGATCAGTATATCCAGGGCAATGTGGAGCGGTTCTGCGAATGGCTGGGGCGGGGGATCATGTAGCGCCGCGCTTCGGCGCGCTGCGCGACGGCAGCGCGCCGCCTGCGCCGGGTGCGGAGAGCTTTTCCACGCTGATGGCCTCCAGCGCGGCGCGCGTCGAGCGCATCGTCTCGCTGGGCGCGGCCAGCCCCGACGGACACTGGTACGACCAGGACAGCGACGAGTTCGTGCTGCTGGTGCAGGGCGAGGCCGTGCTCGGCTTCGAGGGCGGCGGCGAACGGCGGATGCGCGCGGGCGACTGGGCGGTGCTGCCGGCGCATTGCCGGCACCGCGTCGCCTGGACCGCACCGGAGCGCGAGACGATCTGGCTCGCGGTCCACCTGCCGCCTGCTTCGAGCGGTGTGCCGGGCCTCTGAATTCCCGCCCCGGATTCACCGCCAATCCGTACCAAGGACCGGGACCAGGCCTCTAGCCGACGGTCACGCCCGCGGCGCGCACCACCGGCTGCCAGCGCGCGGCGTCGGAGGCGATCTGGCGTGCGAACGCCTCGGCTGTGCACGGCCTGGCTTCGAAGCCGCGGCGGAGGAATTCGCGCTGGATCTCGGGGGCGCCCAGGATCGCCCGCAACACCGTGCCGAGACGATCCAGCACCGGCTGCGGCGTCGCGCGCGGCGCCAGGATGCCGTCCCAGTTCTGCGCGTCGAAATCCGCGAAGCCGAGTTCGATGAGCGTCGGCAACTCCGGCAGGTGCTGCGCGCGCGTCGCGGTGGCAACCGCGAAGGCGCGGAGCTTTCCGGCCTCCAGCTGCGGCAGCACCGTGCCCATGGTCGCGAAGGCGAAATCGGCCTCGCCCGAGATCAGGCCTGTCATCAGCGGGCCGCCGCCGCGATAGGGCACATGCGTCACGCGGATGCCGGCCTGCTGCTCGAAGCGGATCATGGCGAGGTGGCCGAGGCTGCCGACGCCGGAGGAGCCGCAGGTCACCGCCTCGGGCCGCGCACGGGCGGCGGCGAGCAGCGCGGGCAGGTCCTGCCACGGGCGGTCGGCCGGCACGACCAGCACGTTGACGACGTTGTGCAGCAGGGTGATGGGCGCGAAATCGGCCACGGGATCGAAGGGCAGGCTGCGGAACATCGCGGGGTTCACGGCGAGCGTGCCGATATTGGCCGAGACCAGCGTGTGCCCATCCGGTGCGCTGCGCGCGACCGCCTCGGCTGAGAGATTGCCCGCCGCACCGGGGCGGTTGTCGATGACCATGGGCTGGCCGAGCGCCGCCTGCACGCGCGGCTGGATGATGCGGAGCGCGGCATCCGAGGCGCCGCCCGGCGGGAAGCCGAGCAGGAAGCGGATCGGACGATTCGGGAAATCCTGCGCCAGCGCCGGCACGGCTAGCGTGGCGGCGGCGCTGCCGAGCAGCAGGCGGCGGGTGAGCGGCATGGCGGTGTCTCCCGGTTCCGTCGCCCATGAGCCAAGCAAGGGGCGGGCCGCGGCTCAAGACGCCGGCCAGGCTCGGGCGTCATTCCCGCGACGGCGGGACATGCCCTGCGACCTCTTCATCATGGGCCCCGGCAGGGCCACGGCATCCGGCCTGCCGGGCGTCACGCAGCGGATGGGCGGATCGGTCCTGGTGCCCTGCCGGGAACAGCTGGACGCCACCAACCCGCACATGCTGCCGCCCTGATACCGGCGGCACGAGGCTTTGACTCGTGCCGAGGCCGCGACGGGCACCCATGCGAAATCGCTGCGCGATTTCGATGGGAACCCGGAATGCGGCCCGCCCGCGGTCAGCGAAGCTGATCCGCCGGTCATGCGGACAGCATGCCTTCGGCATGACGGTCCGGCGAGCCAAGCAAACCGGAGGTTTGCGCGTCATGCGGAA
>JAYRQX010000521.1:0-1847 GCA_041910415.1 Acetobacteraceae bacterium
GACCGCCGCGTGCGCCAGGCGCTGCTGCTCGCAACCGACCGGCAGCAGATCGTCGCGCGCCTGTTCGAGGGCCGGCAGCCCGTGGCGCATACCAGCGTCAACCCGCTCGATCCCATGCACGACCCGGATGTGCGGCAATGGCCCTTCGATCCCGCGCGCGCCAACGCGCTGCTGGACGAGGCCGGCTGGCGCCGCGGCCCGGACGGCGTCCGCCGCAACGAGGCCGGCGAACGGCTGTCGCTGGAACTGATGACCACCGCGGGCAACCGCTCGCGCGAAGCAGTGCAGCAGGTGATCCAGGGCCAATGGCGCGCGGTCGGCGTCGAAGCGCGGATCCGGAACGAACCGCCGCGCGTCTTCTTCGCCGAGACGCTGTCCCGCCGCCGCTTCCAGGGGGCCGCGCTGTTCGCCTGGATCAGCGCGCCGGAGAGCGTGCCGCGCAGCACCTTGAACTCGGAGGAGATCCCGCGCGCCGAGACCAACTGGTCCGGCCAGAATTTCGGCGCCTACCGCAACCCCGAGATGGATGCGCTGACCGTCGCCATCCCCGAGGAACTCGACCGCGACGAGCGCTTCGCCATGTGGCGGCGCCTGCAGGCGATCTATGCCGAGGATTTGCCGGCGATCCCGCTCTGGTTCCGGGCCGATGCCCATATCTGGCCGACCTGGCTGGAGGGCGTGCGCCCGACCGGGCACCTCAACCCGTCCACGCTGTGGTCGGAGGAATGGCGACCGCGCTGATGCTGGACCACGTCTCGATCACCGTGAGCGACCTCGAACGCGCCGCGCGCTTCTACGACGCGGTCATGGCCGCGCTCGGCGTGCCCTGCGTGAACCGCGGCGCGGAGGCGATCGGCTACGGCATCCGCAACCGGCCGCATGACGATGGCCACAGCTACATCAGCATCCACGCCGGCGCGGGGCCGATCCATGCCGACCGCCGCCACTGGTGCTTCCGCGCACCGGACCGCGCGGCGGTGAACGCCTTCCACGCCGCCGGCATCGCGCATGGCGGGGCGGATGACGGGCCGCCCGGCCTGCGCCCGCACTACCACGCGCAGTACTACGCCGCCTTCCTCCACGATCCCGACGGCAACCGCGTCGAGGCGGTCTGCCACCGCCCGCCGTGATCCGCCTCATCGCCGCGCGGCTCCTCCAGATCGCGCTCACGCTCGCCATCCTCTCGGCCTGCGCCTACGGGCTGATCGGGCTGATGCCGGGCGATCCCATCGACCTCGCCATCGCCGCCGATCCGCGCCTGACGGCCGAGGATGCGGCGCGGCTGCGCGCGCTGCATGGCCTGGATCAGCCGCTCATCGCGCGCTACCTCGCCTGGGCGGGCATGGTGCTGCGCGGCGAGTTCGGCTTCTCGCGCCTGTTCGCCCAGCCCGTGGCATCCGTGCTGGGACCGGCGCTTCTTTCGACACTGGTGTTGCTCGGCGGCGCCCTGGCGCTCGCGGCCTTCGCGGGCATCGGCCTCGGCGCCCTGGCGGCGCTGCGCCCGCGCCTGGCGCCGGCGGTGGATGCCATCGCCGTGCTGGGGCAGGCGATGCCGTCCTTCTGGCTCGGCATCCTGCTCATCATCCTGTTTGCGGTGACGCTCGGCTGGCTGCCGGCGGGCGGCTCGCCGGATGGCGGCGGCGTGGTTGCCGCGCTGCGCTACCTCGCCTTGCCCGTGGCGACGCTCGCGGTCGCCAACCTCGCGGCCTATGCGCGCCACGCCGCCGCTTCCCTGACCGTCGCGCTGAACGATCCCTGGATCCGCTCCGCCCGCGCGCGCGGCGCGCCGGAGCGGGTGGTGCTGTGGCGCCATGCTCTGCCGAACGCCGCCGTGCCGCTGCTGCAGC
>JAYRQX010000522.1:0-2833 GCA_041910415.1 Acetobacteraceae bacterium
CTCCGTCCGCGTGATCGCCACCGCCCTCGTCATCTCCGCCTCCCCTTTCCAGACGAGACAGCGAATCACTCTTCCCGCCGCGCCGGAACCCTCCAACGAGTCACACATCACCGCCGGGCGTATAATACCTGCGGCACGAGGCCTTGACTCGTGCCGAGGCCGCGAATGCGGCCCGCCGGTGGTCCGGCGAGCCAAGCAAACCGGAGGTTTGCGCCCGGCGTCTGAGGGGGCCCTGATGCGGTCACGCATCAGGACCACGGGTATAATTCCATCTGATCGGGATCTGCTCTATGTCCGGCGCAAGGCCTGAACCAATGACGGGGAAGCGATCCATGACCCATGCCTCTCGCCGCGCGGTGCTTTCCGCCAGCCTCGTCCTGCCCTCCATCGCCCGCGCCCAGGGCACCGACTGGCCCAACCGCACCGTCCGCGTGATCGTCCCCTGGCCTCCCGGCGGATCCACGGACATCCTGGTGCGCATCTTCTGCGAGCGCTTCACCCAGATGCTCGGCCAGAATTTCGTGGTGGAGAACCGCCCCGGCGCCGGCGGCAACATCGGCATCGACGCCACCGCGAAATCGGCGCCGGACGGCTACACGCTGAGCATCGCCGCGGTGTCGCACCTGGTCATCAACCGCTTCCTGTTCAGCAACCTGCCCTATGACCCCGAGCGCGACTTCGCCCCGGTGTCGCTGGCGTGGGAGCTGCCCAACGTCGCGGTCGTGCCGGTGGACCACAACCCCTCCCGCACCCTCGCCGAGTTCGTGACCTGGGCGCGGGCCAAGCGCGGCGGCGTCAGCTACGGCTCGCCGGGCATCGGCTCCACGGGCCACCTCTCCGGCGCGCTGCTCGCCGCGCGCGCGGGCTATGAAGGCAACCACGTGCCGTTCCGCGGCGCGGCGCAGGCCATCCCGCTGATGCTCGGCGGCCAGCTCGACTTCGCGCTCGACAACCTGGCGAGCTACATGTCGGTGATCCGCGACGGCAAGATGCGCGCGCTCGCCGTCACCTCGGCCCGCCGCTTCCCGGCGCTGCCTGATGTGCCGACCATGGCCGAGGCGGGGCAGCCGAATTTCGTCGTCACCTCCTGGCAGGGCTTCGTCTTTCCTGCCCGCACGCCGCGCCCGATCATCGACAGGCTGAACGCAGCGATGCGCACCCTTGCCCGGGACGAGACGATGCAGCGCCGCTTCGTCGACACCGGTGCGGAGATCGGTTGGTCCACACCCGAGGCCTTCACCGAGCGCACGGTGACCGAACGCCCGCTCTGGGAGGAAGCCGTGCGTCTTTCCGGCGCACGCGCCGACTGACCGTGGAGGCGCCGGAGCCCGTCCTCGACATCGCGCATCTCGGCCATGTCGAGCTGCTGACGCCGAAGCCCGAGGAGAGCCTGCGCTTCTTCCGCGACGTGATGGGCATGTCCGTCAGCGGGCAGGAGGGCGACAGCGTCTTCCTGCGCGGCTGGGACGATTACGAGCGTTTTTCGCTGCAACTGACGGCGGCGGCGCAGCCGGGCCTCGGCCACGCAGCCTTTCGTACCCGCAGCGCCCAGGCGCTGGAACGGCGCATCGCGGCGCTGCGCGCCGATGGCTGCGACGTGGTGCCAACGAACAAGAATTTTGGCCACGGCACGGGATGGCGCTTCCGCGATCCGGACGGGCATGGCGTGGAGCTCTACTGGGAGACCGAGTGGCATGAGGCGCCGCCCGACCGCCGCCCGGCGCTCAAGAACCAGGCGGAGCGCTACCCCGCGCGCGGCGTCAATGTCCGCCGGATCGACCACTACAACTGCCTCGCCGTGGATGTCCGTGCCTGCCGCGAATTCTACCAGCGCAATCTGGGCTTCCGCTGCACCGAGCGGATCGAGATGGATGACGGCACCGAAGCCGGCATGTGGCTGACGGCCACCAACAAATCCTACGACGTCGCCTTCGCCCGCGCGCCCGCCGGCGCGCATGGCAGGCTGCACCACGTGACCTTCGCGCTCGACAGCCGCGAAGCCATCCTGCAGGCGGCCGACGTGTTCCTCGACGCCGGAATCGTCATCGAGAACGGCCCGCACAAGCACGCCATCCAGCAGACTTTTTTTCTCTATGTCCACGAGCCCGGCGGCAATCGCGTGGAACTGGCCCATGCCGGGGCGCGGCTGGTGCTGGCGCCGGACTGGAAGACCATCACCTGGACCGAGGCGGAGCGGAACAGGGGCCAGGCCTGGGGGCTCAGGATGACCGACAGTTTCCGGACCCACGCGACGCCGCCATTGCCGAAGCCCTAGCTTGCCTCCCCCGGCGCGGCGCGCCACGCTGCCGCGGAAACGGGGAGGACGGGCAGGATGGACAGCGCACCGCCGCGCCGCGCGGGCTGGATTGAACGCCCGGGCTGCCGCATCCGCTATGAGGCGACGGGCGAAGGCCCGGCCATCGTCTTCGCCCATGGCCTCGGCGGCAACCTGATGACCTGGTGGCAGCAGGTCGCGCATTTCGCGCCGCGCTACACCTGCGTCGCCTATTCGGCGCGCGGCTTCTTCCCCTCCACCGCGCCGGATGGCGTCATCGACCCGGCCGCGTATGCGGGCGATGTCGCGGCGCTGGTGGACGAGCTCGGTCTCGGCGACATCCGCATGGTCTGCCAGTCCATGGGCGGCTGGTCCGGCGTGGAATACGCGCTGCTGCGCCCGGGGCGCGTGAAGGCGCTGGTGCTGGCCGCGACCTCGGGCTCGCTCGACCCCCGGCAGATGCGCGAACCCGAGCGCTCCCGGCTGGAGGCCTGGATGGCTGACAGCGCCGCGGCGCGCGCCGCGCTCACCTCGCGCAACATCAACCCCGCGACCGTC
>JAYRQX010000523.1:0-7387 GCA_041910415.1 Acetobacteraceae bacterium
CCGCGGGCGGTGGCACCGGCTGGGGCGTGCAGGTCGGCGCCTTCGCGTCCGAGAACGTGGCCCGGAATGCCGTTCAGCAGGCCCGCGACAGCGTGCAGGTGATGGGTGCGCGCACCCAGATCCAGCCCGTGCAGCAGGGCCGCTCCACCCTCTACCGCGCCCGGGTCACGGGCCTGTCGCGCGATGCGGCGGAGCAGACCTGCAACCGGCTGCGGGCGCGCGGCGCCTGCACGATCCTGGCGCCCGGCGCGACCTGATCCGGGCCGCATGGCACGCGCTCCGGCGCCGCGGGGGGAGACCTCCGCGGCGCCGTCGCTTATGGGGTACGCGATCGCGCGGTAATACCCGCGGCACGAGGCTTTGACTCGTGCCGAGGCCGCGAATGCGGCCCGCTCGCGGTCGGCTGTGCCGATCCGCCGGCGGTCCGGCGAGCCTGGCAAACCGGAGGTTTGCGCCCGGCGCCTGAGGGTCAGCAAAGATGAATACCAACGGTCGAAGCATTCGACCGTTGGTATAAGCTGCCGGGCACCACCGGAGGAGAGCGCCACCCATGCCCATGATCCAGGCCGATCACCTGACCCGCGTCGCCGACGGGCTGCTCAAGGGCGCGGGCGTGCCGGACGCCGAGGCCGCGACGGTCGCGCGCCACCTGGTCGCCGCCAACCTGGCCGGGCATGACAGCCACGGCGTGATTGCCATCCCCGACTACATCGGCCGCATCCAGAAGGGCCATATCGTCCCCGGCGCGCCCTTCACGGTCGTGCAGGAGAGCGCGACGACCACCGTCGTGGATGGGAACTGGGGCTTCGGCTTCGTCACCAATGAGCGCGCGATGGCCATGACCATCGAGAAGGCCCGCGCACAGAACATCGCGGCCTGCACCGTCTTCCGCCAGGGCCATGTCGGGCGCCTCGCGAGCTATCCGCTGATGGCGGCGCGGGAAGGCATGATCGGCATGGCCTGGGCCGATTCCGGCCGCTCGCCCAAGGCCGTCGCCCCCTTCGGCGGGCGCGAGGCGCGTCTCGGCACCAACCCCTGGGCCATTGCCGTGCCGTCGGAATTGGAAGGCCCGATGTTCATCGACATGGCGACCAGCGCCGTCGCCGTCGGCAAGATCAAGCTCGCCCAGGCGCGCGGCCAGAAAATCCCCAAGGGCTGGGTCGTGGACAGGGATGGCGTGCTGACGGACGACCCCGGCGCCTATGGCCAGGGCGGCGCGCTGCTGCCGCTCGGCGGCCCGGGCGAGGGCTACAAGGGCTACGGCCTCGCCGCGATCGGGGAGGTGCTGTGCGGGCTGCTCACCGGCCTCGGCTTCGGCGTGGAGCCGACGGGCCGGCACAACGACGGCACCTTCATGATCGCCATCAAGGTCGAGGCGTTCCGTCCCCTGCTGACCTTCCGGCGCGACGTGAAGGGCCTGGCAGAGTATCTGAAGGCGACGCCGCCCAGCGAGGGGAGCGGCGGCGTGCTCTATCCCGGCGAGATCGAGTTCCGGACGGAGCAGAAGCGCCGCACTGAGGGCGTCCCGATCGAGGATGCGACCTGGAAGAAGCTGCGCGACCTCGCCGAAGGCTACGGGATCGCGGCGACGCTCGGCATGTGAGCCGCCGGCGCGGCGGCTTTCCTTTCGCCGCCGCCCGGTCCAGCATCCGCCCGCAGCCGGAGGGATGGGATGCGCGCGCGCTTCGTGGATGCGACCGACGGTCTCGCGGATGTGATGCGCCGCCTGCTGCGCCCGGGCGACCTGCCCGTGGACATCCACGAGAATCCCGACATCACGCCCGCCGACCTGCCCGCCCTGCTGAAGGGCGTGCAGATCGCGATCGACGACCACACCCAGTTCCCGGTCGAGGTCGTGAAGCGCTGCCCGGACCTCAGGCACATCGTCTTCCTGGGCACCGGCGCGCGGTCCTACATGGACCCCGAGGCGCTGGAAGCCGAATGCGGCGTCAAGGTCCACATCATCAAGGGCTATGGCGACACCGCCGTCGCCGAGATGGCTTTTGCCCTGATGTGGGCCGCCGGAAAGCATGTCGGCGAACTGGACCGCGGCATCTTCGCCGGCACATGGTTGCGGCCGGAGGTCATGCAGCTGACGGGCAAGACCGTGGGCCTGGTCGGCTTCGGCGGCATCGCGGCCGAGATGGCGCGGCTCTGCCTGGGCGCCGGCATGACGGTGCTGGCCTGGAACCGGACGCCGAAATCCCATCCCGGCGTGGAATTCGTGCCCCTCGACGACCTGCTCGCGCGAAGTCATGTCGTCAGCCTGCACCTGCTGCTGAACGACGAGACGAAGGGCTTCCTCTCCGCCGCCCGCATCGCGGCGATGCGCCCTGGCGCCGTGCTGGTGAACACCGCCCGCGCCGGCGTGGTGGACGAGGAGGCGATGATCGCCGCGCTGCGGTCCGGCCATCTGCGCGCCGCGGGCCTGGACGTCTTCATGACCGAGCCCCTGCCGGCCGGCCATGCGCTCACCACGCTTTCCAACGTCGTCCTGACCGCCCATGCCGCCTTCCGCACGGCGGAGGCGACGGACAACCTGATCGGCGCCTCGCTGGATCACTGCCGGCGGATTCTGCGGGACGGCCGGTAGGCCCCGGTAGGCCCTTGCTGGCATTGAAACGGCCGGCGCTGTAGACACCCGCCCGAATCGCGGCCGACAGCGCCGCGATGCGGAGGCCGCTGCGGCATGAAGGCTGTGATCCTGGCCGGTGGGATGGGCACCCGCCTGGCCGAAGAGACCGAGATCCGCCCGAAGCCGATGGTCGAGATCGGCGGCAAGCCGATCCTCTGGCACATCATGAAGATCTACGCGCAGTTCGGGGTGCGGGACTTCGTGGTCTGCCTTGGCTACAAGGGCTACTTCATCAAGGAATATTTTGTTAATTTTCATCATCATACCTCCGATCTGACGGTCGATACCGGCACCGGCGAGGTGAGCATCCACCGCCGCGGTGAGGATGCCTGGCGGGTGACCCTGGTCGAGACGGGGCTCGAGACCATGACCGGCGGGCGCCTCAGGCGCATCCGGGACTATGTCGCGGGCGAGCGCGAGTTCTTCATGACCTATGGCGACGGCGTCGCCTCGATCGACATCGCCGCGCTGCTGGCCTTCCACCGGGCGCAGGGCCGGCTCGCGACCGTTACCGCCGTGCGCCCGCCCGGACGCTTCGGCGCGCTGGAGATGACGGGCACGCAGGTCAACAGCTTCGCGGAGAAGCCCTCCTCCGAAGGCACGCACATCAATGGCGGTTTTTTTGTTCTCTCGCCCAAGGTGCTCGACCGGATCGAGGGCGATGCCACCATCTGGGAGCGCGAGCCCCTGGAATCGCTGGCGCGCGACGGCGAGCTGTCCGCCTTCATCCATGACGGCTTCTGGCAGCCCATGGACACGCTGCGCGAGAAGCGGCTGCTGGAGGATCTGTGGAATTCGGGCAAGGCTGCGTGGAAGCGCTGGTGATGCCTGATCCCGGCTTCTGGTCGCGGCGCCGCGTCCTCGTCACCGGCCATACGGGCTTCAAGGGCGCCTGGTTGAGCCTGTGGCTGACGTCGCTCGGCGCCGAGGTGTCGGGCTTCGCGCTGCCGCCGCCGACCGAGCCGTCGCTCTTCGATCTCGCTGCGCGCGACGCCATGGCGCGCGATATCCGCGGCGATTTGCGCGACCTGGGCGCGGTGCAGGACGCCTTCGCGGCGGCTCGTCCAGACATCGTGCTGCACCTGGCCGCGCAGTCGCTGGTGCGGCCGTCCTTCGAGGACCCGGTCGGCACCTATGCGACCAATGTGCTCGGCACGGTGCATGTGCTTGATGCCGCGCGGAAGCAGGGCGGCGTGCGGGCTTTCCTCGTCGTCACCAGCGACAAGGCGTACGAGAACCGCGAGTGGCACTGGGCCTATCGCGAGGACGAGCCCATGGGCGGGCACGATCCCTACAGCAGTTCCAAGGGTTGCGCGGAGCTCGTCACATCAGCCTATCGCCGGTCCTTCTTCGCGCCGGGCACGCCGGGCGCGGGCACGGCGGTCGCGTCCGCGCGCGCGGGCAACGTCATCGGCGGCGGCGACTGGGCGTTGGACCGGCTGCTGCCGGACTGCATCCGCGCCTTCCTGCGCAACGAGCCCGTCGCCATCCGCAACCCGCAATCGACGCGCCCCTGGCAGCATGTGCTGGAACCGCTCGCGGGCTATCTGATGCTGGCCGAGCGGCTCTGCGGCACCGACGCCGCGAGCTTCGCCGAGGGCTGGAATTTCGGTCCGGCCGAGGCCGATGCGCTGTCGGTCGGCGAGGTGGTCGATATCCTGGTCCGCCACTGGGGCGGCACCGCCGCCTGGAACGGCGATCACAGCCCGAAGCCGCATGAGGCACGCTACCTCAAGGTCGATGCCTCCAAGGCGCGGGCGCGGCTTGGCTGGACTCCGACGTTGACGGTGCAGGAGGCGCTGGCCTGGTCGGTGGACTGGTACCGCCGCCAGGCGCAGGGCGAATCCGCCCGTGACCTCTGCCTCGACCAGATCGCGCGCTTCACGGCGCGCATGAACACCCGGATGCCGATTTCCGCATGAAGAAGACGCTCTGCCGCGCCTGCGGCACCCCGCTCACGCGCAGCTTCGTCGATCTCGGCATGTCGCCGCTGGCGAATTCCTTCGTTCCCCTGGATCGGCGCGAGGAGGGCGAGACTTTCTATCCGTTGCACGTCCTCGTCTGCGATGACTGCACCTTGGTGCAGCTCGCGGAATTCGAGGAACCCAGGAACATCTTCTCTGACGAGTACGCCTATTTTTCTTCATTCTCCAGCAGCTGGCTGGCGCATGCCGAACGCTACACGGCGGCGATGATCGCGCGCTTCGGGCTGGGGACGGACGCGCATGTCGCGGAAGTCGCCAGCAACGACGGCTACCTGCTGCAGTATTTTGTTCAGCGTGGAATCAAGGTCACCGGTATCGAGCCCGCGGGGAATTGCGCCGCGGCAGCCGAGAAGAAGGGCGTGCACACGGAGGTGCAGTTCTTCGGCGTGAAGGCAGCCAAGGAAATCGCGGCGCGGCGTGGCCAGGCGGCGCTGATGGCAGCGAACAACGTGCTCGCCCATGTCCCCGACATCCACGATTTCGTCGGCGGCTTCCGCGAGATGCTGCGGCCCCAGGGCGTCGCCACCTTCGAATTCCCGCACCTCCTCAGCCTGGTCCGCTTCAACCAGTTCGACACCATCTATCACGAGCATTTCTCCTACCTCGCGATCGGCCCGCTGCAGCGCGTGATGGCCAAGAACGGACTGCGGATCTTCGATGTGCAGACGTTGCCGACGCATGGCGGCTCGCTCCGCCTCTTCGTCTGCCGCCAGGGCGCGGCGCATGCCGAAACGCCGGCGGTGGCCGCCATGGCGGAGGAGGAACGCGCGGCCGGCCTGCGCGACCTCGCCCGCTACGCGGCGTTCGCGCCCAGGGTCGTCGAGATCAAGGCGGCGGTGCTGGAATTCCTCATCGCCGCACGGCGCGCCGGCAAGACCGTCGCGGGCTATGGCGCGGCGGCCAAGGGCAATACGCTGCTGAACTATTGCGGCGTCGGCCCCGAATTCCTCAGCTTCGTCGTGGACCGGAATCCGGTGAAGCAGAACACGCTGCTGCCCGGCACGCGCATTCCGGTCTTCGGCATCGAGGCGATCGCCGAACGCAAGCCGGATTACGTGATGATCCTACCCTGGAACCTGCGCGAGGAAATCAGCCGCGACATGGCCGGCATCCGCGACTGGGGCGGGCAGTTCGTCGTGGCGATCCCGAAGCTCGAGGTCTTCTGATGCGCTTCATCCCGCTCTCCCTTCAGGGCGCGGTGCTGGTCCAACTGGACCCTTTCCGCGACGAGCGGGGTCTCTTCGCGCGAAGCTATTGCGCGCGCGAATTCACCGCGGCCGGGCTGCCCACGCAGTGGCCGCAGATGAACATCTCCGGCAACCGCATCGCTGGCACGCTGCGCGGCATGCACTTCCAACGCACACCGCATGAGGAGCCGAAGCTCGTGCGCTGCACGCGCGGCGCCGTGCTGGACGTGATCATCGACCTGCGCCGGGATTCCCCCACCTTCCGCCAGCATGTCGCGGCGCGGCTCGATGCGGAGGCGGGCGATGCGCTCTACGTCCCGCCAGGCTTCGCGCATGGCTTCCAGACGCTGATGGACGACAGCGACGTCTTCTACCTGATGGGTGCGGAATTCGTGGCCGGTGCCGGCGACGGCGTGCGCTGGGACGACCCGGCCTTCGGCATCGCCTGGCCGCTGCCGGTCAGCGCCATCTCGCCGCGCGACGCGGCCTATCCCGACTTCAAGGGATAGGGCGGTGGCCCGGGTCCTCGTCACCGGCGCGGCCGGCTTCATCGGCCGGCACAGCCTGGCGCCGCTCGCCGCGCGTGGGTTCGAGGTGCATGCCGTCGCACGTGCCGCATCCCTGCCCGGCGCCGCCGCCTGCCACGCCGTGGACCTGCTGGATCACAGGGCAACCGTGGCACTGGTCGCGTCGCTGCGGCCAACACACCTGCTGCACTTCGCCTGGACGGTGACGCCGGGCCAGTTCTGGTCCACGCGCGAGAATCTCGACTGGGTCGCCGCCACCCTCGCCCTCTACCGCGCCTTCGCCGCCGCTGGCGGGCAGCGCTTCGTCGGCGCCGGCACCTGCGCGGAATATGGCTGGTCGCCGGACCAGGTCGCCGCGCCGTTCGACGAGCGCGGCGCCGCCTGCGAACCCGCCACGCTCTACGGCACCGCGAAGCACGCCACGCACAGGACACTCGCCGCCGCGGCCCCGCTCGATCGGGTCTCGCTCGCCTGGGGTCGCGTCTTCTTCCTCTACGGCCCCGGCGAGAAGCCGGGCCGCCTCGTCAGCGACGTCGTCGCGAAGCTGCTGCGCGGGGAGCCCGTGGAGACCACCGCCGGCACGCAGCGGCGCGACTTCATGCATGGTGCCGACATCGCCGCCGCCTTCGCCGCGCTGCTCGCCTCCCCGGTCGAAGGCCCCGTGAACATCGCGAGCGGGGAAGCACGCCCCCTTGCCGCGCTGCTGGCGGAAATCGCGCGCCAGACCGGGGCCGGCCATCTGCTGCGCCTCGGCGCGCGACCCATGCCGCCGAAGGAGCCTGCGCAACTGGCGGCCGCCACGCAGCGCCTGCGGCGGGAGGTCGGGTTCGCGCCGCGCTTCGACCTCGCTTCCGGCATCGCGGACACGATTGCGGCCTGGCGCGACGCCCATCGGATGGACTGATAAACCTCTACGCTGATGAAATCTGAGTTGGGTTGTGCCCGATGAGGTGGAAGCGTTTGGTGATGAGGGCTGCGAGTTCGGTGTTCCACTGGCCGAGGTTGTCGAAGAAGCCTCGGATGGCGGCGCGGAAGTCGGCGATGCTGGGGTAG
>JAYRQX010000524.1:0-9945 GCA_041910415.1 Acetobacteraceae bacterium
CCGCGCGGCTGCCCGCGCGGCGCGACCAGATCGCCGCGGCGGAAGCCGCGGTGCAGGTCGCGCAGGCCGGTCTCGCCCAGGCGGAATGGCACCTCGCGCAGCGCGCGGTCACAAGCCCCTCCGCCGGGGTGGTGGACGACACGGTGCGCCGCGTCGGCGAATGGGTGCCGGCCAGCGGCACCGTGGTCAGCCTGCTGCCCGAAGGCGCGACGCGCGTGGTCTTCTTCGTCCCCGAAGCCCAGCGCAACCTGCTGCGCTTCGGCCAGACGGTCGCCGTGGAATGCAGCGCCTGCCCGCCGAACCTGACCGCCCGCATCAGCCGCGTCGCGACGGAAGCTGAATACACGCCGCCCGTCATCTACAGCCGCGAGAACCGCGCGCGGCTCGTCTGGCGGCTGGAGGCGATCGTCGCGACCATCCCCGGCGCGCCGACGCCCGGCCAGCCCGTCATGGTCCGCCCCGCCGCGCCATGAGCGAGCCCGTCATCGCCGTCCGCGGGCTCACCAAGCGCTTCGGCGCGAAGAACGTGGTGGACGGCGTCGATCTCGACGTGGAGCGCGGGCAGATCCACGGCTTCCTCGGACCCAATGGCAGCGGCAAGACGACGACGATCCGCATGCTCTGCGGCCTGCTGCTGCCCGATGGCGGCACCGGGACCTGTCTTGGCCACGACATCCTGACGGAGAGCTGGGCCATCAAGCAGCGCGTCGGCTACATGACGCAGCGCTTCTCGCTCTACGAGGACCTGACGATCCGGGAGAACCTGGATTTCGTCGCGCGCCTCTACGCGCTGCCGAAGCGCCGCGCCAAGGTGGACGCGGCACTCGACCGCCTCGGCCTCTCCGCACGCGGCAGCCAGCTCGCCGGCACGCTCTCGGGCGGGTGGAAGCAGCGGCTCGCGCTCGCCGCCTGCATCCTGCACCAGCCCGACCTGCTGCTACTGGACGAGCCCACCGCGGGCGTGGACCCGAAGGCGCGGCGCGAGTTCTGGGACGAGATCCACGCCCTCGCCGCCGAAGGCATGACCGTGCTCGTCAGCACCCACTACATGGACGAGGCCGAGCGTTGCCATCGCATCGCCTACCTCGCCTATGGCCGCCTGCTCGCGACCGGCACGGTCGAGGAGGTGGTGCGCGGGTCCGGCCTTTCCACCTGGCACGTCACCGGCCCCGAAGCGCGCATCGCGACGCTGGCGCGCGAGCTCGCCGCGCTGCCCGACGTGGAGATGGTCGCTCCCTTCGGCGCCACGCTGCATGTCAGCGGCGACAATGGCGAAAGACTGGACGCCGCGACGGCGCGCTTCCGCGCCGAGCCCGCGCTGCGCTGGGAACGCGGCGAGCCGACGCTCGAGGACGCCTTCATCCACCTCATGGCGAGCGCGCCCGACAACTTCGCCAACGGGGCGAAGCCATGACGGCGCCGCGCCTGTCCTGGCACCGCCTGGTCGCGATGGTGGTGAAGGAGTTCATCCAGATGCGCCGCGACCGGCTGACCTTCGCCATGATGGTCGCGATCCCGGTGCTGCAGCTGATGCTGTTCGGCTACGCCATCAACGCCGATCCGCGGAACCTGCCGACCGCCGTGCTGAGCCACGACAATTCCGCCTTCAGCCGCGCCATCGTGGCGGGGCTGCAGACCAGCACCTATTTCCGCATCGTCGCGACCGTGCCGGACAACGAGACGCTGGAACGCATGGTCCTGCGGGGCGAGGTGCAGTTCGCCGTCGAGATTCCCGCGGGCTTCGGGCGCAACATCATGCGCGGCGACCGCCCCGCGCTGCTCGTCGTCGCCGATGCGACCGATCCGTCCGCCACGGGCAATGCCGTGGGCGCGTTGCAGCGCATCCTCGACGGCGCCCTCGCCCCCCTGCTCGACGGGCCGCTCGCCGACCTCGCGCCGCGCCCCGGCGCGGTCGATCTGCGCATCCACCGCCGCTACAACCCGGAGGCGCTGACCTCGCTCAACATCGTGCCCGGCCTGATCGGCACCATCCTGACCATGACCATGATCATCATGACCGCGCTCGCCATGACGCGCGAACGCGAACGCGGCACGATGGAGAACCTGCTCGCCATGCCGGTCAGGCCCGTCGAGGTCATGATCGGCAAGATCAGCCCCTTCGTGGTGGTCGGCGCGATCCAGGTCGGCGTGATCATCTTCGCCGCGCGCCTGCTGTTCGGCGTGCCGATGGAAGGCGATCCGCTCGTGCTGATGGCGGGCCTGCTCGTCTTCATCGTCGCCAACCTCACGGTCGGCTTCCTCTTCTCCACCATCGCCCGCAACCAGCTGCAGGCGATGCAGATGAGCTTCTTCTTCTTTCTTCCCTCCATCCTGATGTCGGGATTCATGTTCCCCTTCCGCGGCATGCCGGGCTGGGCGCAGGTGATCGGGGAAGGGCTGCCGCTGACGCATATTCTGCGCATCGTGCGCGGCGTCATGCTGAAGGGCAGCGGCATCGCCGATGTCTGGCCGGACATATGGCCCATGCTCGCCTTCCTCGGCGCCGTCGCGACGCTCGCGGTCGCGCGCTACCGGCAAACCCTGGATTAGGGCGCGGCGAATCCCCATTGTTCCCCGGAAATCATTGGGGCAAGCACGCCGGCATGGACACGCTTCCGGGCGGCGACAGGAGTGTTCCGCCTGAGGGAGACAGCGCAGGGGTCGCGCTGCGCATCGCCTTTTTCGTCCCGGGGTTCGAGCCGCTGGACGCCGCGCAGCATGCGACGCGGATCATCCGCGCCCTGGGCCAGGCGGAGCGGACCTGGTCCATCGCGGCCCGGCCCGGCCCGCTGGAATCCGGCCCGGACGGCACCGGGGAGGCCCGGCTCCAGGTGGAGGCCGAAGGCCCGGGCTGGCGGACGCGAACGGACATCCGGATCATGGCATGGGAGCGGCTGATCCGCGCGGAGATGGACCGCCCCCTGCCCCTGCGCGCCTGGCGCGGCGCCCGCGCGCTCGCCGGCATCGTCCTGAACGGCACGCTGGCGCGGTATGTCCGCGTGCACTGGCGCTATGCGCTCTTCGCCCTCTACCCGATCCTGCTGCTGCTCGGCGGCACGGCCATCGCGGCGGGGGTTGCGGCGGGCATCGGGGGCTGGGCGGGGCTCGGCGCGGGCCTCGCGCTCTTCGCCATTCTGCTGGCCACGGCGGGGCGGCTTCTCTCCCTCGACTTCATGCTGGCCGACTGGGCCTTCTCCGCGGATCTCGCCCATGGCGGGTCGGCCGAGGCCACCGCCTTCGCCGGGCGTCTCGCCACCGGCATCGCGGAGGCGCTGCGGACCGAGGGGGTGGACGAGGTCCTCGTCATGGGCCACAGCCTCGGCGCCGCCTTCGCGGTGCAGGCGGTCGCCGCGCTGCCGGCGCCACCGGACGGCGCGCCCCATCTCGCCCTCGTCGGGCTTGGCTCCTCGGTGCTGAAGATCGCGCTGCATCCGGCCGCGGAGGCGCTGCGGCGCGACCTCGCGACGCTTGCCGCGCGCCCCGCGCTCGACTGGATCGACTATGCGTCCCGCCGCGACCCGATCTCCTTCGAACGGGCCGAAGCCGTCGCCGCGCTGGGCCTGCCGGGCCGCGGCGCGAGCCTCGAGAGCATCCATCCCCGCGACATGGTGGATGCGGCGACCTGGCGGCGCATGCGGCTGCGCCCGCTCTGGGCCCATCGCCAGTATGTGCGTGGCAGCGCGAGGCGATATTTCTACGATTTCGGGATGATGCTCTGCGGGCCCCTGCGGATCGTGCGGAGGCTGAGGCTCGATCGCGCGATCGGGCCCGATGGCAGCCTGCGGCGGCGGGGGGATGCGCCGTGACGCCGCTCGCCGCGAAGCTGCTGCACCTCGCCTGCATGGTCGCCTGGTGGATCATCCGCCGGCCCTTCGAACGCAAGGTCAGGCGCAACGTCATCATTCGCGATTCGGCTGATGCGCGGGAGAGGCTGCTGCTCGGCATCTCGCTCACCGGCCTCGGCATCGTGCCGGGCCTCTACATCGCGACGGGCTTTCCGCGCTTCGCGAACCAGGCCTTCTCGCCGCTGCGCGCCTGGATCGGCCTTGGCGTCTTCGCCGGCGCGCTCGCGCTGTTCCGCGCGACGCACAAGGCGCTCGGGCGGAACTGGTCGGTCAGCCTGCAACTGCACGACCAGCAGCATCTGGTGACCGGGGGCGTCTATCGCGTGCTCCGCCACCCCATGTACACCGCCTTCTGGCTCTGGGCCGTGGCGCAGGCGCTGCTGCTGCAGAATTGGGTCGCGGGTCCCGCGGGGCTGATCGGCTTCGGCATTCTCTACGTATTCCGCATCGGGCGGGAGGAGGCGATGCTGCGTGACCGCTTCGGCCAGGCGTGGGACGACTACGCCGCGCGCACGAGGCGCATCCTGCCCTTCCTTCATTGAGGCCGCCGCGACCGATGCAACGCCGTGCCTTCGCCCTTTCCGCCGCCGCGCTCGCGCTGGGGGCCTGCGTGCCGCGCGTGGTGCGGTTGCCGCACACGGATGGCGATACGCCCTCGCGCGGCCTGGTCCTGCTGCTGCGCGGCATCGGCAACGTCTTCTCGCGCGGCATGGACGCGCTCGGCCAGCGTGTCGCGGCTGCGGGCTTCGATGCGGAGGTGCGGAACCACGCGGCCTGGCAGTCCATCGGCACGCGGCTGATCGCCGAGCACCGCGCGGGGCGGTTGCCGCGGCCCTTCGCCATCATCGGCCATTCGCTGGGCGCCGACGATGCCCTGCTGCTTGCGGGCATGCTGGGCGAGGCGGGGATCGCGACCGACATGGTCATCACCTTCGATCCCACCTGGGTGGACGACGTGCCGCGCGGCCCCAGGCGCGTGATCAACTTCTACCAGCTGCAGGATGTGTGGGGCGACCCGCTCCGCCCCGGCCCCGGATTCGACGGGGAGCTCACGAACATCAACGTCACGGACGGCGAGCGGATCGACCACTTCAACATCCACCGCGACCCCGCGCTGCATGCGCGCGCGGTGGAATTCCTGAACAGCCTGTCCGCCGCACCGCAGGCAGCGCGGCGGGCGCCGTTGCGCTAGCGGCGGCGCAGCAGCAGGATGCCGCCCGACCAGGCGAGCATCACGGCCAGCGCCGCCAACATCCCGCCCGCGCTGCCGAACGGCACGGCCAGCAGGTACAGCGCCAGGAAGCCGGCGGAAAATCCCGCGAAGCCGCGCAGCGCGCTCGCCATCACCGCCGCCGCGGCATCCCGCCCCTGGCGGGGGGCCACCACCAGCACCAGGCTCGTATAGGTCACGGGAATCACCGCGCCGATGCCCGACAGCACCGGCCCGAGCGCGTAGCTCGCCGTCACCACCGATGCGACCAGCAACCCGACCATCGCGGCGCGCGCCGGCAGCTCGAACCACGGCCGCCCGCGCGGTTTCACGCCCGTCAGCACCAGGCGCATGTGCCGGCGCGTGAGCAGGATGCCCGCGCTGTGCGCGACGATGTTCAGCAGCACCACCGCGACGACATCCAGCGCGGTCGCGCGGAATGCGAGCATCGCCACCAGCCAGGCGAGCAGCCCGGCCGGCACCGCGACCGCCAGCCCATGGCGCTGGATCAGCCGCACCACGATGACGCCGAAGATCACCGTCGCGGGATTGGCGGCCATGCTGCCCAGCGCGGCATTCGCGATGAACTCGGGCGGATGCTGCATGGCGAGCATCACATAGGCCGGCCCCGCCGCGACGGGGAGCGAGGCCACCAGCCCGCCCCAGCGCGGCCCCGCGCGCTCCGCCGCCACGGCGGCCGCGATGACGATCGCCGCCGTCACGCCTGCCCTGAGGGCAAGCGTGAGCCAGACTGCGTCCATCAGCCGCCCGCCGGCACGCCCTTGCTGGTCGAGTATTCGAAATGCAGCGCCTCCCCCGGGAAGACCAGCGGGTGGATGGCGTGCGCGGCCATCGCGGCTTCCGAGAAGCCTTGCAGGATCAGCTTGAGCTTGCCCGGATAGGTCGCGATGTCGCCGACCGCGAAGACGCCCGGCACGTTGGTCGCGCAGGTCGCGGGCTCCACCGCGATGTGATGCTGGCTGAGGTTCAGCCCCCATTCCGCGATGGGCCCGAGTTCCATGGCGAGACCATAGAAGGGCAGAAGATGGTCCGCGGGCACGGTCTTGACCTCGCCCTTCAGCGTGGACAGCACGACGCCGGTCAGGGTGGAGCCGTCACCCTCCAGCCCATGCAGCTGGTAGGGGATGGCCATCTCCACCTCCCCCTTGGCCGCGGCGGCATCGAGCTGCGCCGCCGTCTCCGGCGCCGCGCGGAATTTCGGCCGGCGGTGCACCACTGTCACCTTCGCCGCGACCTGCTTGAGCGAGAGCGCCCAGTCCACCGCCGAATCGCCGCCGCCCGCGATCACCACGCGCTTGCCGCGGAAATCTTCCCGCCGCGCCACCATGTAGCGCACCGCGCCCGAGGCCTCGTAGCCCGCGAGCCCGTCCAGCGGCGGCCGGTTCGGCCCGAAGGCGCCGGCGCCGGCGGCGATGATCATCGCCTTGCAGCGGATCGTGTCGCCTTTCGAGGTGGTCAGAACGATCGTCCCGCCGTCCCGCGCCAGCGTCTCGACCCGGCGGCCGAACATCATCCGCGGCGTGAAGGGCGCGATCTGCTTCTCGAGCTGCGCGATCAGCTCCGCCGCAGCGATCCCGGGATGGGCGGGGATGTCGTAGATCGGCTTCTCCGGATAGAGCGCGGTGCACTGTCCGCCGGCCGCTTCCAGCGCATCCACCACCACGGATGTCATGCGCAGCATGCCGCATTCGAACACGGCGAACAGCCCGACCGGGCCGGCACCGATGATGGCAACATCCGTCTCGACGACTGCCGACATTGTTGTTCCTCGTGGGGGACTCTCCCCGGGACTCCGGGGCGCGTGATAGACGGCTTCCCCGGCGGGGGCAAAACCCGCTCGCAGCAGGGCAGGCATGGAGCAGGCGATCACCATCCCACTTCCCGATGTGGCGGCGACCGGCGCGCTGGCGGCGCGGCTGGCGCGGCTGCTCGCGCCCGGGGATGCGGTGCTGCTGGCAGGCCCGCTCGGCGCGGGGAAATCGGAGCTGGCGCGGCGCCTGCTGCGCGCCGCGGCGGGCGATCCTGGGCTGGAGGTACCGAGCCCGACCTTCACGCTGGTCCAGACCTACGACCTGCCGATGGGCAGGGTGCATCATTTCGACCTCTACCGCCTGGACGGCCCGGCCGATCTGACGGAGCTCGGCTGGGAGGAGGCGCGCGAGGACATCGTGATCGTGGAATGGCCGGACCGGCTGGGCGCGCTGGCGCCGGCGGATGCGCTCCGCATCGCCCTGGCGCCTGGCGCGACGGACGACGCGCGCGTGGCGACGCTCTGCGGCTGGGATCACCGCCTGCGGGCGCTCGCCGCATGAGGGATTTTTGTTCGTTTTTGCGCGCGCACGGGTTCGGCGATGCGGCGCGGCATCCGCTGCCCGGCGATGCCTCCTTCCGCCGCTACGTCCGCCTGACCGGCGGCCCGCGCCCCGCGCTGCTGATGGACGCGCCGCCGCCCGAGGATGTGCGCCCCTTCCTGCGCATCGCCCGCCACCTGCACGCGGCGGGGCTTTCGGCGCCGCAGATCCTCGCCGCCGACGAAGCGAACGGCTTCCTGCTGCTCGAGGATTTTGGCCGCGACACCCACGCCACGCTGCTCGATGCCGGCGCCGATCCGCTGCCGCTCTACACGGACGCCGCCGCAACGCTCGCCGCGCTGCATGCGGCGCCACCGCCCGACGGCCTGCCGGCATGGGAGGGTGCCGCCATGGCGCGCGCCACCGCGGCGACATTCCTGGACTGGTGGTGGCCCGCGACCTTCGGCACGCCGCCATCGGACGCGATCCGCACGGCGCTCGACGCCGCGCTCCGCACCATGCTCGTGCCCTTCGACGGTGCGGGATGCTTCGTGCATCGCGACTACTTCCCCGCGAACCTCATGCGCCTCGACCGCGACGGCCCGCGCCGCACGGGGCTGCTGGATTTCCAGGATGCCGGCCTCGGCCATCCCGCCTATGACCTGGTGAGCCTGGTCGAGGATGCGCGGCGCGACGTGCGCGAGGATGTGCGCGACGCCGCCATCGCCACCTACTTGGCCGCGCGCCCCGATCTGGACCGCGCGGATTTCACCGCCGCCATGGCCGCCTGCGCGGCGCAGCGGCATCTGCGCGTCGCCGCCCTGTGGACGCGGCTCGCCAACCGTGACGGCAAGCGCGGATACCTGGTCCACGGCCCGCGCTGCTGGCGGCTGCTGGACCATGCGCTGCGTCACCCCGCGGCGGCACCGCTCGCGGCGTTCCTTGACCGCCACGTCCCACCAGGGCTTCGGCGCAACCCCGCATCGGTGACGGAGTCCGCATGATCGCGTTGCAGAAGGCGATGGTTCTCGCCGCGGGGCTCGGCACGCGCATGCGGCCGCTGACGGACGACCGGCCGAAGCCGCTGCTGCCGCTCGAAGGCCGCACGCTGCTGGATCACGCGCTCGACCGCCTCCTGGAAGCGGGCGTGACGGAGGCCGTCGTCAACGCCCACTGGTTCCCCGACAAGATCGCGCAGGCGGTGGCGTCGCGGACTGAACCGCGCATCCATCTGCAGAATGAAGAAGAGCTGCTGGAAACCGGCGGCGGCGTGCGGCTCGCGCTGCCCGTGCTCGGCGATGCGCCCTTCGCGGTCGCCAATGGCGATGCCTTCTGGCTGAACGGCCCGACGCCCGCGCTGAAGCGCATGATGGACCTGTTCGATCCGGAGACGATGGATGCGCTGCTGCTGCTGGTCCGTACCACGCAGATCGACGGCAAGGTCGGCCGCGGCGATTTCATGCTGGATCCGGTGGGGCGTCTCCGCCGGCCGAAGGAGCGCGAGCTCGCGCCCTATCTCTATGGCGGCGTGCAGATCCTGGCGCCGGCGCTCTTCGCCGACTCGCCCGAGGGAGCCTTCAGCCTGAACCGCCTCTACGATCGCGCCATCGGGGCGGGCCGATGCTTCGGCATCGTGCATGACGGGTTGTGGTTCCACCTCTCGACGCCGCAGGACCTCGACCACGCCGCGGAGCAGCTCCGCCTCGGCCTGCCGAAGGCGCTGTTCTGATGCCCTCCCCGGCCGCGCTCAACCTGTTTGCGATCCCGGCGGACCGGCCCTTCCTCGACAGCCTCGCGGCCGGCGTGGCGACGCGCGTGGGTGCGGCGCCCGACGCGCTGTCCCGCGTCACGCTGCTGCTGCCGACACGCCGCGCCGCCCGCGCGCTGCGCGAGGCTTTCGTGCGTTTGTCCGGCGGCCGGGCCATGCTGCTGCCACGCATGCGCGCGCTGGCGGGGCTGTCCACGGAGGATGCGGACGAACTCGACCTCCCCGCGCTGCTCGACCTGCCGCCGGCGGTGGAACCGCTCACGCGACAGGCCGTCCTCGCCGCCATGGTCGCGAAGCTGCCGCCCCGGCATGGCGGGCCGCGTTCGCCCGAACAGGCCTGGTCGCTCGCGGGCGAGATGGCGCGGCTGCTCGACGAGATCGCGCTCGAGGAGAAGGACCCCGCCCTGCTGCGCCGTGGCGAGGAGGACGCCTTCGTCGCCGCCTGGCTGGACCGCTTCGCGAAGCTGGCACCGGAAGAGCACGCGAAGCACTGGGAGATCACGACGACCTTCCTGCGCGCCGTGGTGCAGGACTGGACCGGCTGGCTCGCCGATCATGGCCTTCTGGACATCGGCGTGCGCCGCGTGCTCGCGCTGACCGAGCAGGCGAAGGCGTGGCAGGAGGACCCGCCCGCGCATCCCGTCATCGCCGCCGGCATCGGCGCGGGCGGCACCATTCCCGCTGCCGCCGCGCTGCTGAGGCAGCTCTGCCGCATGCAGCACGGCGCCGTCGTCGTGCAGGGCGCCTGCGACCTCGAGGACGGGCTGTGGCGCGCGATCGGCGATGCCGCGACGCACCCCTTCTGCGGTC
>JAYRQX010000525.1:0-1629 GCA_041910415.1 Acetobacteraceae bacterium
CGTTCGCGCATGACGCGCCCGGCCTCGGCCGCGTCGTTCCACAGCGTCGGGTCCTCCGCGCGCGCGTTCAGCTCCTCGAGGCGGCGCGTCGAGAGATCCCAGTCAAAGATGCCTCCTCAGCAGGGACACCGAGGCGGTGATCTGCTCGTGCAGGGCGGCGGCGTCGGCGCGCATGGTGGATCCGGATGGTTGGCGATGAAGGCGGGCTCAGTAGAGCCCGCCAAGGTTCCGATCAACCCCGGGCCCGGCGGCCGGCCCGCCCACGGCGGTGCCGCCATGGCCGGAGACGGCGGAGCCTTCCTCGAAGAGGTCCTGGTCCTGCACGCGCCGGCGGCCGAGATTCTCGGTCCCCGGACGGAAGGCTTCCAGCATGTTGCCGACGCGCACCAGCGCGACGCCGGGCGGGGCGCGGAAGGGCACGGGCGGGCTGTCGCGGAGCGCGGCGGCCATCACCTCGCGGAAGATCGGCGCGGCATTGCCGCCGCCCGTCTCGCCCGAGCCGAGGCTGCGCGGGTCGTCGAAGCCCAGCCAGACCGCGATCACGATGTCGGGCGTGAAGCCCACGAACCAGTTGTCCTTGTAGTCGTCGGTCGTGCCGGTCTTGCCGGCGATCGGGCGGTTCAGCCCCTGGCCGGCGCGCGTGCCGGTGCCGCGCTGCACGACCCCCTGCAGGATGGAGACCATCTGGTAGGCCGCGATCGGGTCGGTGATGCGCGGGCGCTCGCCGACGAGCTCGGGCGGCCCGCCATCGGGGCCGGCACCGGCGCAGCCTTCGCACTGCCTGACATCGGCGCGCCAGACGACGCGGCCGCGGCGGTCCTGCACGCTGTCGATCAGGGTCGGCACCACCTGTCGTCCGCCATTGACGAAGCTCGCATAGCCCGCGGCCATGCGCAGCACCGTCGTCTCGCCGGCGCCGAGCGACATGGCGAGGTAGCGCGGCAT
This sequence comes from Acetobacteraceae bacterium, assembly GCA_041910415.1. Lineage (GTDB taxonomy): Bacteria > Pseudomonadota > Alphaproteobacteria > Acetobacterales > Acetobacteraceae > JAYRQX01. The sequence goes on from JAYRQX010000525.1 coordinate 946, forward strand.
GTTGGGAATGACGCCGAAGCGCCCCGCGGCGTCGGAGACGCGGTCCATGCCGATCTGCTGCGCGAGGCGCACGGTCACCAGGTTGAGGCTGCGCTCCATCGCCTGGCGCATCGTCACCCAGCCATTGTAGCTGCCGGCGGTGTAGTTCTGCGGCCGCCAGACCGTGTTGCCGGTGACGATCTCGACCGGCTCGTCCAGCAGTTCCTGCGTCGGCGGGATGCCCTGCTCCAGCGCGGCGATGTAGACGAAGGGCTTGAAGGAGGAGCCGGGCTGGCGCATCGCCTGCGATGCGCGGTTGTACCAGGACCGCTCGAAGGACCAGCCGCCCACCATGGCCAGCACGCGGCCGGTCTGCGGGTCGAGTGCCACGATCGCGCCTTCGGCCATGGGCGCCTGGCGCAGCACCACGCGGTCGGCGCGGCCCACCACGGCGCCGCGCGGCGCCTGCGGACCCATCATCTCAACGAAGACGACGTCGCCCACCGCGACCACGTCCTGCATGCGCCGCGGCGCGCTGCCGAGCTGCACGGCCGCCTGGGGCTGGCGGGGAATGGTCGCGGGGCGTGCCCAGGCGTGGTCTTCCAGCAGCAGCGTGCCGGTGCGCGGCTGCGCCGCGCCGCGCCGGTCCATGCGTTCGAGCCAGCCGACGCGGGCCTCGCGCTCGCGCACCTCCAGCACCACGGC
>JAYRQX010000526.1:0-1573 GCA_041910415.1 Acetobacteraceae bacterium
CGCGGTGCCGGTCGCGCCGCCGCCGGGCCCGCTCGCCATGGGCGCGACGCTTGCCGTGCTGCCGGGCGGCTGCGTGCCGCGCAGCGCCGGCGGCGTCACCTACTACCAGTGCGGCCCGAACTGGCTGCGGCCGTACATGCGGGGGCCGAACGTGGTCTACCTCGTCGTTCCCGCGCCCTGAAGATCTGGCACGACTGGGAGAGTGACATGGGCAAGGGGGGTCTGGCGCTCGGCATCGCCGTGACGATGCTGCTCGCCAACGGCGCGCGGGCGCAGCAGCAGGCGACCGAGACCGAGGCGCCGCGCGAACAGGCACCGGCGCAGCACATGGATGCGGGCGCCCTGGCGCGGGCGGCGCAGAACCCCGTCGCCAACATGTACAGCCTGCCCTTCCAGAACAACACGAACCTGAACTACGGGCCGCGCAACCACACCCAGAACATCCTCAACATCCAGCCGGTCATCCCCATCACGCTGAACGAGCACTGGAACATCATCACGCGGACCATCATCCCCGTGATCTCCCAGCCCGGCCTGTCGCCGGGCGAGGGCACGACCTTCGGCCTGGGGGCGACGCAGTTCAGCGCCTTCCTCTCCCCCGCGCGGCCGACCGATGGCGTGATCTGGGGCGTGGGCGCGGTGGTGCAGGCGCCGACGATCACGGACAGCGCGCTGGGCAGCAACATCTGGGGCGCGGGGCCGACTGCGGTCGCGCTGACCATGCAGGGGCCCTGGGTGATCGGCGGCCTCGTGAACAACATCTGGTCGATGGGTGGCGGGCCGCAGAACCGCTACAACATCCTGACCGTCCAGCCCTTCGTGAACTACAATTTCCCGCACTCGCCGGGGACCTATCTGTCGTTCTCGCCGATCATCACCGCGAACTGGGACGCGCGCGCCGGCCAGCAATGGACCGTGCCGCTCGGCCTGGCCGTCGGGCAGATCCTGCGCATCGGGGGGCTGCCCGTGAACGCGCAGATCGGCGCCTACTACAACGTGGTGCGGCCGGATATCGGGCCGGAATGGCAGGTGCGCGCGCAGGTCGCGCTGCTGTTCCCCCGCTGATCCGGGCCGTATAGAGGCGATGGCGCAGCGGTGAGGGGGGATGAGAGAATGACGCGACGCGCGATGCTGGCGGCGCTGCTGCTGCCGGTCGCGGCCACGGCCTGCGCGCCGCAGCCGCCTGACTTCAGCTATGCCGGCACCGGCGATCCGCTCTACGTGGCGATGACCACGGCGCAGCGGAACCTGACGGATCTCGGGCGCTACCGCGGGCAGCCGGCGCTCGCCGCGCTCGCCCTCGGCCAGTACGAGTTCATCATGGCCGAGCTGATGGACCGCGTCGCGAACCCGAACCTGACGGATGCGCAGTACGCCCTGATCCGCGGCGGCCAGGCGGAGATCCGCCGCACGCTCGGCATGCCGTCCGACGCCGCGGCGCGGCAGGTCTCGAACGCGCTGCGCCGCTTCGCGTTCGCGGTCCGGGCCGGCGACCGCGCGGGGGCGATGCGGGCGCTCTCCGACCCCGCCTTCACCTTCGGGGCCGAGCGGACGTTGCAGATCCTGACCAACC
>JAYRQX010000527.1:0-5007 GCA_041910415.1 Acetobacteraceae bacterium
ATCGCGCGTGCCTCCGCCACCGGGTCCGCGATCAGCGCCTCCACGGGCACGGTCTCGTCCCCGATGCGGTGGACGAAGGAGGAGTTCGCGCCATTCTCCAGCAGCCGGCGCACGAGATAGGCCAGCAGCGTCTCATGCGTGCCCACGGGCGCGTAGATGCGGCAGGGGCGGTCGATGCCGCCGCGCCCGACCACCTCCTCGTAGAGCGGCTCGCCCATGCCGTGCAGGCACTGGAATTCGTAGCGGCCGGGATGGAAGTCGGGCCCCGCCATGGCGTGGATCGCGGCCAGGGTGCGCGCGTTGTGGGTGGCGAATTGCGGGAACACCGCATCGGGCGCGGCGAGCAGTTTCCGTGCGCAGGCGAGATAGGACACGTCCGTGTGGACCTTGCGCGTGAAGACCGGGAAGCCGTCCTGCCCGTCCTGCTGCGCACGCTTGATCTCGCTGTCCCAATAGGCGCCCTTGACCAGCCGCAGCATGATCCGGTGACCGGTGCGCCGCGCGAGATCCACGACCCAGTCGAGCACGAAGGGCGCGCGCTTGCCGTAGGCCTGCACCACGAAGCCGATGCCGTCCCAGCCGCGCAGGCCAGGCGCTGCGCAGAGCGCCTCCAGGATGTCGAGCGAGAGGTCGAGCCGGTCCGCTTCCTCGGCATCGACGTTCAGGCCGATGTCGAGGCTCCTCGCGAGCGTCGCCAGGCCGAGGACGCGCGGCAGCAATTCCGCCATCACGCGTCCGCGCTGTGCGCGCGTGTAGCGCGGATGCAGCGCGGAGAGCTTGATGCTGATCCCCGGCCCCTCGACGATGCCGCGGCCGGCGGAGGCCTCGCCGATGGCGCGGATCGCGTCCTCATAGGCGCGGAGGTAGCGCGCGGCGTCCTCGGCCGTCGTCGCGGCCTCGCCCAGCATGTCGTAGGAGTAGCGGAAGCCGCGCGCCTCCATCGGCCGTGCGCGGGCCAGGGCCTCGGCGATCGTCTGGCCCATGACGAATTGCTCGCCCATCATGCGCATGGCGGCGTCCATGCCGCGACGGATGATCGGCTCGCCGGCGCGGGCGACCAGCCGGGTCAGCGCGGCGCCAAGCCCGTGCTCGTCCTCGGCCGCGGTCAGGCGGCCCGTGAGCATCAGCCCCCAGGTCGCGGCATTGACGAAGAGCGAGCGGTTGCGCCCGAGATGGGCGCGCCAATCGCCATGGCCGGTCTTGTCGCGGATCAGCGCGTCGCGCGTGGCGTCGTCGGGGATGCGGAGCAGCGCCTCGGCCAGGCACATCAGCGCGACGCCTTCGGCGGAGGAGAGGGAGAATTCCTGCACCAGCGCCTCGACGATGCCGGCCTGGCGCTTGTCGCGGAGCGCGGTGACGAGGCGGCGTGCGAGGGCGCCGGCCGCGGCGTCCTCGGCCGGCGACGGGGTCGCGGCGTCGAGCAGCGGCGGCAGACAATCCTCCTCGGGACGCCGGCAGGCCGCGGTGATGGCGGCGCGCAGCGGCGATTGCGGGCGCGCATCCGGCGCGAAGGCAGGCGGGGGTTGGGCGGTCATCGGAGAGGCGTCCCGTGCAGGGGTGGTCCGACCCGAGGTTATGCAGCCCCGCGGCGGAACCCCATCGCCAATTCAGCGTGGGATGCCGTAGCATTCACGGTTAAATAGCTTTTTGATGGTGATTCATGCAGGATGTGGACCGTACCGACCGGATGATCCTGGGCATCCTGCAGCGCGAGGGCCGCATCGCGAACCTGGAGCTCGCCGAGCGCATCGGCCTGTCCGCGACGGCCACCAGCGAACGCACGCGGCGCCTGGTGCGGGAAGGCTACGTCACCGGCTTCGGCGCGCGGCTGGATCCGCATCGCCTCGGTTTCGGGCTGCTGGTCTTCGTGGAGGTGCTGCTCGACAAGACCACGCCCGATGTCTTCGACCACTTCGCCGCCGCCGTGCGCCGCGCGCCGGAGGTGCTGGAATGCCACATGGTCGCCGGCGGCTTCGACTATCTGCTCAAGACGCGCGTGCGCGACATGGCGGCCTATCGCGCCTTCCTGGGCGGCGTGCTGCTCGGGCTGCCCGGGGTGCGGGAGACGCGGACCTATGCGGTCATGGAGGAAGTGAAGACGGACGCGCCGCTGCCGCTGTGACCCGGCAGGGCGCCGCCGGGTCGGCGCGGCCTCAGCCGATGTCGAACGTCACGCCCTGCGCGAGCGGCAGGTTGCGGCCGTAGTTCACCGTGTTCGTCGCGCGCCGCATATAGGCCTTCCAGGCGTCGGAGCCGCTCTCGCGCCCGCCGCCCGTCTCCTTCTCGCCGCCGAAGGCGCCGCCGATCTCGGCGCCGGAGGGGCCGATGTTGACGTTGGCGATGCCGCAATCGGAGCCGCGCGTGGAGAGGAACAGCTCCGCCTCGCGCAGGTCGTTGGTGAAGATCGAGGAGGAGAGGCCCTGCGGCACGGCGTTGTGCCAGGCGATCGCCTCGTCGAGGTCGCGATAGGCCATGACGTAGAGGATCGGCGCGAAGGTTTCTTCCAGGACGGGTCCGGTCTGGGCCGGCATCTCGACCAGGGCGGGGCGCGCATAGACGCCGCCCTCGCAGCCCGGCACCGCGACGCGTTCGCCGCCATGGACGACGCCGCCGGCCGCGCGGGCCGCCGCGAGCGCGGATTGCATGGCCTGTCCTGCCGCCTCATCGATCAGCGGGCCGACCAGCGTGCCGGCCGCCAGCGGGTTGCCGACCGGGACCGAGGCGTAGGCGGCGCGGAGCCGCGGCAGGAAGGCGTCGCGCAGGCTCTCATGCAGGAACACACGCCGCAGCGTGGTGCAGCGCTGCCCCGCCGTGCCCATGGCGGCGAAGGCGATACCGCGCAGCGTCAGGTCGAGATCGGCGCTCGGCGCGACGATGGCGGCGTTGTTGCCGCCGAGTTCGAGGATGCTGCGTCCGAAACGCGCGGCGACCAGCGGCCCCACGGCGCGGCCCATGGCGGTGGAGCCGGTCGCCGAGACCAGCGGCACGAGCGGATGCGTCACCAGCACCTCGCCGACCGCGCGCCCGCCGATCAGCAGCGCGGAGAGTCCTTCCGGCGCCCTGCCGCCGGCGGCGCGGAATTGCGCCACCGCCTTGTCGAACAGCGCCTGGGTCGCGAGCGCCGTCAGCGGCGCCTTCTCCGACGGCTTCCAGACGAGAGAGTTGCCGCAGACCAGCGCCAGCGCCGCGTTCCAGGACCACACCGCGACCGGGAAGTTGAAGGCCGAGATGATGCCGGTGACGCCGATCGGGTGCCAGGTCTCCATCATGCGGTGCTCGGCGCGCTCGGTCGCGATGGTCAGCCCGTGCAGCTGGCGGGAGAGGCCGACGGCGAAGTCGCAGATGTCGATCATCTCCTGCACCTCGCCCTGGCCTTCCGAGGCGATCTTGCCGACCTCGATCGAGACCAGGCGGCCGAGGGCTGCCTTGGCGGCGCGCAGTTCCGCGCCGAACAGGCGCACCAGCTCGCCGCGCTGCGGCGCGGGTACCAGGCGCCATTGCAGGAAGGCGGCATGGGCCGCGGCGATCGCCGCTTCGGCTTCGGCGGGCGAGGTTTCGCGCAGGCGGGCGATCTCCGCGCCGGTGATGGGCGTGCGGACGGCCAGGCTGCCGCCGGTGAGCCCGTCGCGGGACAGGCCGAGTTCGGCGAGGGTTTCGCGCAGCGCAGTGGCGAGATCGGACATGGACGTTTCCTCAGAAGATCAGAAGCGGTCGGTGGCGATGTGCGCGGCCTGGGCGCCGAACTCATAATAGGCCTCCCGGACGCCGCGCCAGGACACGGCCTGCACCTGTGTCACCGGAAGCGGCAGTTCGGTGTCCGGCAGGCGGCCCAGCAGATGCTCGGCCAGCACGCGGCCGAAGACGGTGCCGGGCGAGATGCCGCGGCCATTGTAGCCGGAGAAGCCGATCATCCCCTCGGCGAAGCGGTGCAGCCGCGGGGCGGCGTCGGTGGTCATGCCGATCTGGCCGTACCACTCGCTCTCGAAGCGGATGCCGCGCAGGGCGGGATAGAGCCGCGCCAAGGCGCGCCGCGCCCAGGACCGGTGGATGGCGGCGCCCATCCCGCGCAGCGCGCCGACGCTGCCGAAGACCAGCCGATCCTGCGCATCCAGGCGGAAGGAGGACAGGATCGTCTTCCTGTCCCAGCAGCCCTGGCGGCCTGGGAGGATGCTCTCGCGCAGCGACAACGGCAGCGGTTCGGTCGCGATGTTGAAATAGGGCAGATGCACCTGTTCGCCGCGCACGCCCGACCAGGGGCCGGTGCTGTAGGCGTCCGTCGCGATGATCACATGCGCGGCCTCGACCTCGCCGCCAGCGGTGCGCAGGACCCAGGATTTTCCGTGCGGCGCGCAGCCGACGACGGGGCTCTGCGTATGGATGACGGCCCCGGCCTTCAGGGCGGCCCGTGCAAGCCCGCGGGCATAGGCGAGCGGCTGCAGGGTGCCGGCGCGCTCGTCGAGCAATGCCGCCGTGTAACCGCGCGCGCCGGTCAGTTCCGCGGCCTCGCCGGCCGGGAGCAGGCGCACGGGCGCGCCGCGGCGCTGCCATTGCGTGGCGCGGGCGGCGAGTTCCTCCTGCCCCTCGCGGCCCACGCCGCAATGGAGCGTGCCTGTTGTGGTGAGTTCGCAGGCGATGCCGTGGCGGGCGATGAGGTCCATCACCTCCCGCGGACCGTCGCCGAGCAGGCGCAGCACGCGTTCGCCATGCAGGTCGCCGAGCATGCCAGGCAGGTCGTCGGGCATGACCCAGAGGCCCGCATTGATCAGGCCGCAATTCCGCCCGGCGCCGCCGAAGCCGATCTCCACGGCCTCGAGCAGGGTCACGGCAACGCCGGCTTCGGCCAGGTGCAGCGCGGCGGACAGGCCGGTGTAGCCGCCGCCGACGATGGCAACGTCCGCCCGCTGCGCGCCCGACAGCGGTCCGGTCCGGGGTGCCGCCGGCGCCGTCCGAGACCACAGGCCGTGGGAGCGTGGATCGGCCTGCAAGGGGTCAGTCGTCTCGTGGGTC
>JAYRQX010000528.1:0-4356 GCA_041910415.1 Acetobacteraceae bacterium
GCGGGCTCGGGCACCGCGACGGGTGCCGGTGGTGCGTCGGCCGCCGAAGGCCTGGCCGCGCGCACCAGCCCGTCCAGCCTGTCGGCGAGCGATTCCGCCCGCTCGACCAGGTAGCGCAGATCGTCGCGCAGCGGCTCGGCCACCGCGATGCGTTCCGAGACCTGCTTGCCCGCCTGCTCCGCCGAGGCCCGCAGGCGCTGCACCGCGCCTTCGGCCAGGCGCGCCGCCTCCTGGAACTCCTGCCCGCCGCCCTCGATCGCCGCGCGATCGCGCCGCAGCGCCGCCAGCACGCGTTCAAGCCGCAGCGCGAAGGGAATGGCCGCCGCCAGCATGCCAAGCAGCACGAGCTGCAATCCCCATTCCAGCGCGCTCATGCGTCCTCCGCTTCGGCGGTCTTCGACCGGTCCGCTTCCGCCCCGATGCGCACGGCAAGCCGGTTGCCGCGCCGGCCGAGCTCCGCCTCGAACAACGCGATGTCGCCGCAGCGCAGCCGCACCGGCGCGCCGGGCGGCACGCCGAGCGCGATGCGGTCCCCGGGGCGCAGCGCGAGAACGTGGCTGAGCGACATCACCTGCTCGTCCAGCACCACATCCAGCGAGACATCCGTGTGGCGCAGCTGCTCCGCGAGGTGGCTTTCCCAGATGCTGTCGCGGCCGAAGCGCTCGCCCACGAATTGCTGCAACAGCTTCTCCCGCACGGGCTCGAGCGTCGCATAGGGCAGCACCATGTCGAAGCGCCCGCCGCGATCCTCCATCTCGATCGCCATGCGCACGAGGATGGAGGCGTTGGAATCGCGGGAGATCGCGGCGAAGCGCGGGTTGACCTCCAGCCTGTTGAAGCGGAATTCGACATCGCAGATCGGTGCGAAGGCGGCCGAGAGATCGCCGAGCACCACCCGGATCAGCCGCTCGACCAGCGTGCGCTCGATGGTGGTGTAAGGACGGCCTTCCACGCGCATGGGCGAAGTGCCGCGCCGACCACCCAGCAGCACGTCCACGGTCGAGTAGATGAGCGCGGAATCGACGACGACGAGGCCGTAATTGTCCCAGGCCTCGGCCTTGAACACCGCGAGCATGGCCTGCGGCGGGACCGCGTTCAGGTAATCCCCGAAGCGGAGCGACGACATCGCCTCGATCGAGACCTCCACATTGTCGGAGGTGAAATTGCGCAGCGTGGTGGACATCAGCCGCACCAGCCGGTCGAAGACGATCTCGAGCATCGGCAGACGCTCGTAGGAGACGAGGCCCGAGGAGATGATGCGCTGCATGGCCGATTGCACGCCGGCGCCATCCGGGCTGCCGTCGCGGCCGAGCAGGCTGTCGATCTCCGCCTGGTTCAGCACGCGGGCCATGTCAGGCGCCGCGGCGCCGTCCAGCGTCGCATCGCCCACGGCCGATTGCAGCGCGGCGCCCCAGGCCGCTAGATCATCCTCGGGCGTCCCGCTCTCCCCGCTCATTGCACGAGGATCTCCGTGAAGAGGATGTCCGTGATGCGCGCGGGGGGCGCGGCGAGGTTGGCGCGCAGGATCAGCTCCTCCCGCAGGCGCTGGGTGCCGATGGAACCGCGCATCTCCTCGGGCCGCATCTCCCGCAGATAGACCTGAAACAGGTCGAGCAGCCGCGGCATCGCGGCCTGGAAGGCCGCCGCATCCTCGGCGCGCGCGAGTTCGAGCTTGGCGCGCAGCCGCACGAAGACCGGCCGGCGCCCGGTCGCGTTCAGGTTGGTGATGATCTCCGGCATGTCCATGAAGGCCGGTGCGCGCGGCGCCTGCGGTTGCGCTGGTGATGCGGCTTCCGGGGCGGGTGCGGCATGGCGACCGAGCATCCCGGGCAGGATGCCGCTGAACCACAGGCCCGCGCCGCCGCCGCCCAGCAGCAGCACGAGCCCTGCAAGCAGGACCAGCTTCTTCTTCCCGCCAGGCGGCTTTCCGCCGGCGGCGTCCGGCGCCATGGCGGCATCGGTATGGGCAGACATGCGCTCTCCGAGGTCTCGGCCCCGACCATGCGCACGGCGCCGTTAAGGAAGCCTTGCGGGCGCTTCCTGCCGGACAGGCGGCAATCCTTGCCGCGCAGTCGGCACGCCGCGCGCGTCCCGCACCGCCGTGGCGCTGGCACGCCGCTTGCGCCCTGCGCTGCGACCTCTTCGGAGACCGGCACGCATGGACAGCCCTGGCTACATCCTCCTCTCGCGCCTCGCGCTGCAGTCGCGCGCGACGCAGGTGCTGGCGAACAACATCGCCAACGCCGATACGCCCGGCTTCCGCGCCCAGCACCCGCTGTTCGCGGCCTATCTGACGCGCCAGCGCGAGGCGGCGCTGCCGGGCGCACGCGACGCGGCCTATGTGCAGGACCGCGCGACCTGGCGCGAAGGCCGCACGGGGCCGATCCAGACGACCGGCAATCCGCTCGACATCGCGATCACCGGCGAAGGCTATCTCGCCGTCGAGACGCCGCGCGGCGAGCGCTACACCCGCGCCGGCCGGCTCAGCCTGAGCGCCGATGGCCGCATCACGGACACCGAAGGCAACGCCGTGCTGAGCCAGGCCGGCGGCCCCATCGCCGTCAGCAGCGCCGACACACGCATGGAAATCCTGGGCGACGGCACGGTGCGGTCCGAGAACGGCACGCTCGGTCGGCTCCGCATCGTGCGCTTCGACCGGCCGGAACGGCTGCAGGCGGAAGGCACGCGCCTCTTCGACGCCGCGGGCGAGGAACCCCGCCCCGCCGACCAGCCCGGTGTCAGCCAGGGCGCCTTCGAAGGCAGCAATGTCAGCCCCGTGGTGGAGATCACGCGCCTGACCGCCGAGCTCCGCGAGTTCCAGTTCGCCGTGCAATTCGCGGATCGCGAGGGCGAGCGCATCACCACCGCGGTCGAGCGCATCCTGCGCCGCCGCGCCGGCTGAGGAGACTGCCGATGCGATCGCTCCACGTCGCCGCCACGGGCATGCTGGCGCAGCAGACGAATGTCGAGGTCATCTCGAACAACATCGCCAACGTCTCGACCACGGGCTTCAAGCGCCGCCGCGCCGAATTCCAGGACCTGATCTACCAGAATCTCCGCCGCTCCGGCTCGCAATCGGCCGACACCGGCACGGTGCTGCCGCAGGGCGCGCAGCTCGGCCTCGGCGTCCGCACCGCCGCGATCTACCGCATCCCCGAACAGGGCAACCTGCAACAGACGGAGAACCGCTTCGACCTCGCCATCCGCGGCAATGGCTACTTCCAGGTGCTGCTGCCCAACGGCGAGACCGCCTACACCCGCGACGGCACTTTTGGACTTTCCCCGGAAGGCACGATCGTGACCGCCGAAGGCTTCACCGTGCAGCCCGGCATCACCATCCCCGCCGCGGCCACGGATGTGACGATCAATGCGAGCGGCCAGGTCTTCGCGAAGCTCGACGGGCAGGTGCAGCCGCAGAATGTCGGGCAGATCCAGCTGGCGGTCTTCGCGAACGAGGGCGGGCTGGAAGCCATGGGCGACAACCTCTTCCTCGCAACGCCTGCCTCGGGCCAGGCGCAGGCGGCCGCACCGGGGCAGCCAGGCTACGGCCAGGTGATGCAGGGCTTCGTCGAGACCTCGAACGTCAACGTGGTGCAGGAGATCACGTCGCTGATCACGGCGCAGCGCGCCTATGAGATGAACTCCAAGGTCATCACGGCAAGCGACGAGATGCTGCAGACGCTGACGCGGCTGCGCTGAGGAGCAGGACCATGACACGCCAGGATCGCATGCTCATGATTCTCGTCGCCTTCGGGCTCTGGCTGCTGGCGACGGCAGCCGGCGCCGAACCATCGCCGCGGCCTCTCGTGCTGGTCGAAGCCGAGACGATCCGCCTCGGCGATCTCTTCGAGGATGCCGGCCCGCGTGGCACCACCTCGCTCGGCGCCGCGCCGGCGCCCGGGCGGCGCATCGTGATCGAAGCACCTCAGCTCGCCGCCATCGCCAGATTGCACGGCGTCGCCTGGCGTCCGATCTCGGGTCAGGAACGCAGCCTGGTGGAACGCCCGGGGCGCGCGCTGTCGCGGGAGGACGTCCTCGATCCGCTCCGCGCCGAGCTGCTGCGTCTCGGCATGGATGCCGAGGCCGAGATCGAGCTGCCGGGCTTCTCGCCCCCGATCGTGCCGGTCAACGCGCTGGTGCAGCATCGGCCCGATTCGGGCAACAAAGGCGGCGTGATTGCGACTTCGGCTTTTCTCTCTTGGGTGGCGATCCTGCTGGCCGGGGGGGGACTCTACTATCTGCTCGCACGGGTGCTGCACTGCGAGCCGGGACAGATTTTCCTGGTCGGTGGCATTTTGAGTTTTCTGGGTGCGATGGTGTTCGCGTATGTCCAACCCGAATCCATCCAGCGGTTGA
>JAYRQX010000529.1:0-1809 GCA_041910415.1 Acetobacteraceae bacterium
ATCTGGAAACCCTGATCGCCGGCGTCGCTCGCGCGGCCATCGAGGATGCGGGCATCAGCCCCGGCGAGATCGATGCCGGCTTCGTCGGCGTCTTCGGCGAGGGGTTCACGCCGCAGGGCTTCCCGGCCTCGCTCGTGCTGCAATCCGTCCCCGAACTCCGCTTCAAGCCGATCACGCGCTATGAGAATGCCTGCGCGACCGGCACCGCCGCGATCCATGGCGCGCGCGATTTCCTGCGCGCCGGGCGCGGCCGCTTCGCGCTTGTGGTGGGTGCCGAGAAGATGACGGCGACGCCGGGGCCTCGCGTCGGCGAGCTGCTGCTGACGGCCTCGTACAGAAAGACGGAATCCGACATCGAGGGCGGTTTCGCCGGCGTCTTCGGCCGCATCGCCGATGGCTATTTCCAGCGCCACGGCGACCAGTCGGATGCGCTCGCGGCGATCGCGGCCAAGAACCACCGCAACGGCGTGGACAATCCCTATGCGCAGCTGCGCAAGGATCTCGGCTTCCAGTTCTGCCGGACGGAGAGCGAGAAGAATCCCTATGTCGCGCGGCCGCTGAAGCGCACGGACTGCTCGCTGGTCTCGGACGGCGCCGCCGCGCTCGTGCTGACCGATGAAGAGACGGCGCGGACGATGGCCAAGGCGGTCCGCTTCCGCGCGGCCGTGCAGGTCAACGACTTCCTGCCCATCGCATCGCGCGACATCCTGCAATTCGAGGGCGCGAAGGAGGCCTGGGCGCGCGCCTATGACCAGGCGGGTGTCGGGCTCGCCGACCTCTCCTTCGTCGAGACGCATGACTGCTTCACCATCGCCGAGCTGATCGAATACGAGGCGATGGGCCTGGCGCCGGAAGGCAAGGGCGCGCGCGCCGTGCTGGAAGGCTGGACGGCGGCGGATGGGAAGCTGCCCGTGAACCGCTCCGGCGGGCTGAAGGCCAAGGGCCACCCGATCGGCGCGACGGGGGTTTCCATGCATGTGCTCGCCGCCATGCAGCTGACGGGGCAGGCGGGGGCGATGCAGCTTCCCAAGGCCGAATTGGCGGGGATCTTCAACATGGGCGGGGCGGCGGTCGCCAACTACGTCTCCATCCTGGAGCGGGCCTGACCAGAACCCAGGCGCGAATTTCTTGTTCAGATAGTTTCCATTAACGATTTTCGCGTATAGGTTGGGTCCGGCGCCGCGCCGGGCCCGAAGCTCCGCCGCGCGCCCATGAATCGGCGCGAGGCTGGGATGAGCGACACCTCCGGAACCTGGTACGATCCGTCAGGCGCGCCGCGCGATCCCAACGCGCCGACGTCAGGGGCCGATCTCTACCAGGGCGACACGACCCTCTCCGGTCTCGTCATCGTCGCCAACGGCGAGGGCGGCGACGACACCATGCAGGCCGGCACCGGCTACGTGCTCATGGGCGGCGGGGAGGGGAACGACCACCTCCTCGCCGGGACGGAAGGCGGCGAATACTACGGCAACGAAGGCAATGACACGCTGACCGGCGGCGATGCCGGGGAACAGCTGACGGGCGGCGCCGGCGACGACGTCATCGATGGCGGCGATGGGCCGGACACGATGGGCCTCTCCGGCGCGCCCGCCGACTACAGCTGGACCTCGCTGCCCGGCGGCGGCTGGACCGTGACCGACAGCGTGACCGGCCGCGATGGCAGCGACACCATCCAGGGCATCGAGCGCGTCTTCTACGCCGCGACGGGCGAGGAGGCCGACGCGCCCTGCTTCCTCGAAGGCACGCGCATCATGACGCGCGCGGGCGAGGTGCCGGTGGAACGCCTGCGCGCGGGCGATCTCGTGCTCA
>JAYRQX010000530.1:0-4522 GCA_041910415.1 Acetobacteraceae bacterium
GCGATGCATCCTGCACCGGCGGCGCGCGCGGCGGTGGCGGCGGGGCCGGTCGCGGGACCCGCGATCATCGAGAGCTACGACACCACCATCGTCGTCCCGCCCGGCTGCGTCGCGCGCGCCGCCGGTGCAGGATGCATCGCGATCGAGATGGAAGGGGCGGACAATGCCTGACGCGGCTGCGCCATCGGGCGATCCCATCACCTTCGCCGTCGTCAAGAACGCGATGGACGCCATCGTGGACGAGGTCGCCTACACGGTGATCCGCACCGCGCGATCGGAAATCGTCAAGGACGTGATGGATTATTCGGCCGCCATCTGCGACGCCAAGGGCGAGATGGTGGCGCAGGCAAAAACCATCGCGCAGCATCTGGGCGCGATCCCGGAAGCAATGGGGGCGGTGCAGGCGAAGTGGAAAGGGCGACTGCAGCCCGGCGACGCCGTCATCATGAACGACCCCTATTCGGGCGGCATGCACCTGCCCGACATCTTCATGTTCTACCCGATCTTCGAGGGCGGGGAGATTCTCGCCTGGTCCGTGGTGATCTGCCACCACACCGATGTCGGCGGGCGGGTGCCGGGATCGAACGCGGCGGACAGCACGGAAATCTTCCAGGAAGGGCTCCGCATCCCGCCGCTCAAGCTGTTCCACGAGGGGGTCATGGACGAGACGCTGGAGGCGATGATCGGCCTCAATGTCCGCGTGCCCGACCGCGTGCTGGGCGACCTGCGTGCGCAGTATGCCGCCTGCCAGGTGGGTGCGCGGGAAATCGGGCGGCTGGTGCAGCGCTATGGCGGCCAGCAGATGCGTGGCTACCTTGCGGCGCTGCTCGACTATGCCGAACGGATGGCGCGCGCGGAAATCGCGACCTGGCCGAAGGGGACGTACCGTTTCACGGACCATATCGACAGCGACGGCTTGTCAGACGACCCGGTGCCGCTGACGGTCGCGATCACCGTCGTCGGCGACGGCTCGCTGAAGGTGAGCTGGGAGGGGACGTCGAGGCAGGTGCGGGCCGCGATCAACGCGACGCTCTCCTTCACCAAGTCGAACGCCTTCCTGTCCGTGCGCTGCGCGCTGCGCGGCGACATCCCGAACAACGCCGGCGTCTTCCGCTGCATCGAGGTGACGGCGCCGGAGGGTTCCGTGCTGAACCCGATCTCGCCGGCGCCGGTCGCGGCGCGCGCGCTGACCGGCTATCGCGTGATGGACACGATGTTCGGAGCGCTCGCGCAGATCGTGCCCGATGTCATCCCGGCGGCAGGCGAGGGCGGGAATACCGTGGTGTGCCTGGGCGGGCGGCATCCGGACAACCGGCCTTTCATCATCGTGGACATGATCAGCGGCTGCTGGGGCGGGCGACCGGACCAGGACGGGATCGAGGCGATCACCAATCCCTCGCAGAACCTGTCGAACACGCCGGTCGAGGTGCTGGAACGCCAGCATCCCGTGCGCATCGAGGACTACGCGCTGGTGGATGATTCCGGCGGCGCGGGGCGGTTCCGCGGGGGAATGGGCCTGCGGCGGTCGTACCGCCTGCTCGCGGAGGAGGCGGTGATGCAGCTGCGCGCCGATCGGCTGCGCTTCGCGCCCTATGGGCTCAGGGGCGGCGAGCCCGGCGGCATCGCAGGCAACTGGCTCGGCGAGGGGAATGAGAAGAGGCCGATTCCGGGCAAGGTGACGATGACGGTGCGGCGGGGCGACCTGCTGACCCACCACCAGGCGGGCGGCGGCGGGCATGGCGACCCCCATGGGCGCGATCCGGTGGCCGTTGCGCGCGACGTGTGGAATGGCAAAGTAAGCGTCCATGCCGCGCGCACCCGCTATGGCGTGGCGGTGGATGGCAATGGCGTGGTGGACGCGGCGGAGACCGCGAGGCTGCGCGCAACACGGGAGCAGGGAGTACGGACATGAAGAGCTTCGATGTCTCGCGCCGCACGGCGCTGATCGCCGCCGCGGGTGCACTCGCGGCGCCGGGCATTGCCCGCGCGCAGGCCGAACGGCTTGTGGTGCGCCTCGATTTTTCTCCCTGGGGCGTGCAGGCGGCGATGCACCTGGCCGATGCGCGCGGCTGGTTCCGCGAGGCCGGGCTGGCTGTCGAAGTGCAGGACGGGCGCGGCAGCGGCAACACGCTGCAACTGGTCAATGCCGGTCAGGCGGATGTCGGGCAGATCCAGGTCGGGCTGATCGCGCAGGCGCGCGACCAGGGCGCGACCGTGAAGGCCTTCGCGGGCTTCGGGCGGCGGACGGATCTGTCCGTTCTCGTCGATCGCGACAGCCCGATCACGCGCGTGCAGGATTTCCGCGGCAAGAGCATCGTCGTCTTCGCGGCGAGCCCCTGGGCGCCCTTCATCGATGCCTGGCTGCGCGCGGGCGGTCTCGATCGGAACACGGTCAACGTGATGTTCGTCGATCCCGCGGCGCTGTGGGGCACCTACACCGCGCGACGCGCGGATGGGCTGATGTCCACGACGCCGTCCGCCATCCCCGTCGCCGCCGGGCCGCGGCCGAGCAAGGCGATCAATGCCGAGGATGCCGGCGTCGCCTTCCCGTCCTACGGGCTGATCGCGACGGAGAACACGATCCGCACGCGCGGCCCCGTCCTGCAGCGGCTGGTCGCGACGCAGCAGCGGGCGTGGGAGCATCTGAAGACCAACCCGGATGACGGCGTGGAGGCGATGGTGCGCCAGCGCCCCGACGCACGCCTGAACCGCGACGTGACCCGCGAGCAGATCAGGCTCACCATCGAGTTCTTCGACACGCCGGCGACGCGCGGACGGCCGGTCGGCTGGCAGGCGGAAGCCGACTGGCAGGCCGCGCTCCGCGCGCTCGAAGCGGCGGGCGCGATCCGCGCTGGCTGGAATGCGCAGAACTACTTCACCAACGACTTCATCGCCTGATGGGGGTCTGCGTCGAGATCCGCGCCGCCGGCAAGACCTATGCGTCGCGCCGCGGCCCGGTGACGGCGCTGACCGGCGTCGATCTCGACGTGCGCGAGGGCGAGTTCCTGTCGCTGCTGGGTCCGTCCGGCTGCGGGAAATCCACGCTGCTGCGCTGTATCGCGGGGCTGGACCAGGTGACCGAAGGCGGCATCGCGATCCGCGGCGCGGCGGTGCGCGCGCCGGCCGCAGGCCTCGGCATGGACTTTCAGCGCGACGTGCTGCTGGACTGGCGCACGATCCGCGACAACGTGCTGCTGGCCGCGGAATTTCTCGGCAGGCCGCGCAGGCGATACATGGATCGGGCGCAGGCATTGCTGGACCGCTTCGGGCTCGGGGCCTTCGCGGACCGCCATCCCTGGGAGCTGTCGGGCGGCATGCGCCAGCGCGCCGCGATCTGCCGCGCGCTGCTGATCGAGCCGGAAATCCTGCTGATGGACGAGCCTTTCGGCGCGCTGGATGCGATGACGCGCGACGACCTGAATGTGGAACTCGCGCGCATCCAGCAGGATGGCGGGCGGACGGTGATCTTCGTGACGCATTCCATCGCCGAGGCCGTCTATCTCTCCGACCGCGTGGCGGTGATGACGCCGGGGCCCGGGCGCGTGGAGGAGGTGTTCGACATTGACCTGCCGCGGCCGCGTCCGCTCAGCATCCGCGAGACGCCGGCCTTCGGCCACTATGTCGGCGCGATCCGCGGTCTGTTCGCGCGGCTCGGCATCGTGAAGGAGTAGGGCGATGTCGGAAGGCGCGGGGGGGCACGGGCAGGGCGTCCTCGGCACCATCGGCGTGCTGGTGGCGATGCTGCTGCTGTGGGAAGCGGCCGTGTGGCTGTTCAACCCGCCGCCGATCATCCTGCCGCCGCCCTCGGCGATCCTGGCGGAACTCGCCGCGTCCCCCTGGTACTACACGCGCCATGCGGGCTACACGCTGGGCACGACCATCGCGGGCTTCGTGCTCTCGGTCGTGCTGGGCGTGGCGCTGGCCGTGGGCATCACGGCGTCGCGGATCCTCGACCGCATCATCACGACCTTTCTCGTCGTCATGAACTCGCTGCCGAAGGTGGCGCTGGCGCCGCTCTTCGTCATCTGGATGGGGACGGGGGCGGAACCCAAGATCGCGATCGCGGTGATGCTGGCGATCGTCTCCATCGTGGCGGATGTGGCGCTGGGGCTGCGGTCGGTGGACCCGGACGCGCTGGCGCTCGCGCGCGTGCATCGTGCTTCCGCCTGGCGGGTGCTGTGGAAGCTGCGCTTCCCGAATGCGCTGCCGGCGCTGTTCGTGGGCATGAAGGTCGCGGTCAGCTTCGCGCTGGTGGGCGCGATCGTGGGCGAGTTCGTCGGCGGCTCGGCGGGCCTTGGCTACGTCATCCTGGTCGCGCAGGGGCAGTTCGACACGGTGCGCGTCTTCGCCGCCCTCGTCGTGCTCGGCGTCATCGGCACGCTGCTGTTTTACGCCATCGAGGCCGCGGAGCGCTTGGCATTGCCCTGGCACGTCTCCCAGCGCCAGGGCAGCGCGCGCTAGCGTTCCCGCCAGCCGCGCGGCAGGTCCCCGCCCGCGGGCGGGCCGAAGTCGCGCGGCGAGA
>JAYRQX010000531.1:0-9342 GCA_041910415.1 Acetobacteraceae bacterium
CCGGACCGCAGCCTGCTGCGCGTCAATGCCGCGGCGCGCGCGCTGCTGGGGCTGGGGCCCGCGCTGATGCGCGGCGACGCGGATGCGCTGCTGCGCCATCCGCTGCTGGCGGAAGCCGTGGACCGCGCGCTGGCGGAGGCCGCGCCGCGCAGCGTGGATATCCTGTTGCCCGTGCCGGTGACGCGCGAGATCGCGGCGCAGGTCATCCCGCTCGACCCGCCGCTCGCCGATGGCGGCGTGCTGCTGGTGGTGCTGTCGGACCGCACGCGGGAACGTGCGGTGGAACGGATGCGCGCCGATTTCGTCGCCAATGCCAGCCATGAGCTGCGCACGCCGCTCGCCAGCCTGATGGGATTCATCGAGACGCTGCGCGGCCCCGCGAAGGACGACCCGGAGGCGCAGGCGCGCTTCCTCGGCATCATGGCCGAGCAGTCCGACCGGATGCGGCGGCTGGTGGACGATCTGCTTGGTCTCTCGCGCATCGAGATGACGGAGCACCAGGCGCCGACGGGCGAGGCGGATCTGGTGCAGGTGGCGCAGGCGGAACTCGCCGCGCTGGCGCCGCTGCTCGCGCGGCGCGGCGTGACGGTGGAACGCGCCATGCCGGGGGCCGCGCCCGTCGCGCCGGCCGATGCGGACCAGCTGGCGCAGGTGGTGCGGAACCTCCTCGACAACGCCATCCGGCATGGGCGGGAAGGTGGGACGATCCGCATCGCCGTCGCGCCGGATGCGCCGCCCGCCATGCAGGCGCCGCCGCAGCCCGGCTTCACGATCTCGGTCCGGGATGACGGGCCGGGCATCCCGCGCGAGGCGATTCCGCGCCTGACCGAGCGATTCTATCGCGTGGACCGCGGGCGGTCGCGCGCGGCGGGGGGCACGGGGCTCGGGCTCGCCATCGTGAAGCATGTGGTCAACCGGCACCGCGGGCGGCTGCTGATCGAAAGCGAGCCTGGCCAGGGCGCCTGCTTCAGCGTCTGGGTTCCCGCGGCGGAGGCCGCGCCCATTGCGCCGCTGCCGCAAGGCCCCACCTCCTCGCCATGATCCTGCGCCGCATCCTGCCCACCTTTTTCCTGTCGAGCCTGGCTGCCTGCCAGGCCGCGGCGCAGCCCGAGGCACCGGTGCGGTCGGAACGCGTGACCTTCCGCGTGACGACCTTCGCGCGGGGCCTCGACCATCCCTGGGGTGCGGCCTTCCTGCCCGATGGCACGCTGCTGGTGACCGAGCGGCCCGGCCGCATGCGCCTCGTCGCGCGGGACGGCACTGTTTCCGCCCCGCTCGCCGGCGTGCCGCCCGTGGTGGCCGCGGGCCAGGGCGGGCTGCTGGATGTGCAGGCGGCGCCCGACTTCACCGGCACGCGCGAGATCTTCTTCTGTGCCGCCGGCATGGCCGAGGGTGGCGTCCTGACACGGCTCTTCCGCGCGCGGCTCTCGCCCGACGGGAGCGGCGTCGAGGACGTGCGCACGCTGCTGGATGCGGGGCCGCCGCAGGCCGACGGGCGCCAGCACTATGGCTGCCGCATCGCCTTCGGCCGCGATGGTCTTCTGTTCGTTTCGACCGGCGAGAGGAACGACAGGACTCGGGCGCAAAGGCTGAAT
Organism: Acetobacteraceae bacterium; assembly: GCA_041910415.1. GTDB lineage: Bacteria > Pseudomonadota > Alphaproteobacteria > Acetobacterales > Acetobacteraceae > JAYRQX01. The sequence continues at coordinate 1,596 of JAYRQX010000531.1, forward strand.
GATCTCGCCGGCAAGGTGCTGCGGCTGACGCGGGACGGGCAGCCGGCGCCGGGCAATCCCTTCCTGGGACGCGCCGATGCGCGCCCGGAAATCTATTCGTACGGGCACCGCAATCCGCAGGGCCTCGCGATCCAGCCCGAGACCGGCACGCTGTTCGAGGCGGAGTTCGGCCCGCGCGGGGGCGACGAGATCAACGTCATCCGATCAGGCGCCAATTACGGCTGGCCCGTCGTCAGCCACGGCCGCGAATACCATGGGCCCCGCATCTCCGACCGCACCGAGGCGCCGGGGATCGAGAGCCCGCGCCATGTCTGGGTGCCCTCCGTCAGCCCGTCCGGCATCGCCTTTTATCGCGGCGATGCCTTCCCGGGCTGGCGCGGCAGCCTGTTCGTCGCGGCGCTGAACACGCCGGGGCTGGTGCGGCTGACCGTGCAGGGCGACCGCGTGACGGGCGAGGAGCGGATGCTGACCGGCATGATCCGCATGCGCCACGTCGTCGTGGGACCGGATGGGCGCGTCTACATCCTGACCGATGAATCCGACGGGCGGATCCTGCGCCTCGATCCGCCCTGAGGTCAGGCGGCCTTCAGGAAGGCGGCAGCGCGTTCGGCCACCATCATCACCGCCGGCTGGATGTTGGGCGAGGGGATGAAGGGGAAAACGGACGCATCGGCGACGCGCAGCCCCTCGATGCCGCGGAGCCGCAGTTCCGGGTCCAGCACCGCCATCGCATCCGTGCCCATCTTCGCCGTGCCGCAGGGATGGAAGACCGTCCCCGCCGTCGCCCGGATATTCGCGATGATGTCGTCGTCGGTGACGGCGGCGGGACCCGGGCGCAGCTCCTCCTCGATCAGGTCGGCGAGCGGCTTCTGCGCGGCGATGCGCCGGCCGATCTTCGCGGCTTCGACCATCAGGCGCAGGTCGTTCGGGTGATCGAGGTAGTTGGCGCGGATCACCGGCCTGTCCCCAGGATCGGCTGAACGCAGGGAAATTTCGCCACGGCTGTCGGGGCGGCAGGTGCCGTAATTGATCATGATCCCGGGGAAGCGGTGCAGGCCTTCGGCGTAATTGTAGGAGCTGAAGTTGACGAAGAGGTACTGCACCTCCGCCTCCTCCGCATCCGGCGTCACGCGCGCGAACAGGTTCGCCTCCCCCGCGCCGATGGCGAGCGGGCCCATCTGCCGCAGCAGATAGTCGAGGCCCATTTTCGCTTTCCTGAAATTGCTCAGAAGAATCTCGTTCAGCGTGCCGCAGGGCCTGGTGCGGTAGATCAGCTTGGCGATCAGGTGGTCCTGCAGGTTCTTGCCGACGCCAGGGCTGTGATGCGCGACGGGGATGCCCAGTCCCTGCAGCGCCGCGCCATCGCCGATGCCCGACAGCATCAGCAGCTTCGGCGTCTCGATGGCGCCCGAGGAGACGACGACCGAACGTCGTGCGCGAAGGATCGTCTCCTCGGTGCCACGCCGCACCGCGACGCCGGTCGCGCGCCCGTTCTCGACGACGATGCGTGTCGCGGCGACACCGGTCTCGACACGCAGGTTGGGGCGCGACATGGCCGGGCGCAGATACTCGCGCGCCGTCGAGGAGCGCCGTCCGCCGCTCACATTGAGCTGGATCGGCGCCGCGCCCTCGATGGGCTTGCCGTTGTTGTAGTCCGGGTTGCGCGGGAAACCCGCGGCGACCGAGGCATCCACGAAGGCCTGCGCGGCCGGCGCCAGGCGCCGTGGTTCCCGCACATGGATGGCGCCTTCGCGCCCGCGCGCGGGGTTGGGCGCGCCGTCCCAGTGCTCGATGCCGCGGAACACCGGCTCGACATCCGCATGGGACCAGCCGCGCGCGCCGGCCTGCGCCCAGCGGTCGTAGTCGAGCGGCGATCCCCGCAGGAACACCAGCCCGTTCACGCTGCCGGACCCGCCGAGCACCCGCCCGCGCGGCCAGTGGATGCGGCGGTCGTCGAGGTTGGGCTCGGGCTCCGTCTCGAAGCGCGGGTCGTATTTCCCGGTGCCGAACAGCCGCGCATAGCCGGCGGGCATGCTGATCCAGACGTCGCGGTCGGGTGGGCCGGCTTCCAGCAGGATCACCCTGGCGGCCGGGTCCTCCGACAGCCGTGCGGCGATGATGCAGCCGGCGCTGCCGCCGCCGACGATGACGAAATCCGCTTCAGTCGTGTCCATGGTGTCTCTGTCAGGGTTCCAGTCGGATGCCGGTGCGGGCCACGATCTCGCGGAATTTTTCCGACTCCGCCTGGTAGAAGGCGCGCGTCGCGGCCGGCGAGTTGTCGCGCGTCCAGGGCGCGACGCCCGCGACCAGCAGGCGGTCGCGCAGGCCGGGTTCGGCGATGGCGGTGACGATGGCGCGGTTGAGTTGCGCGACCACCGGATCGGGCATGCCGCGTGGGCCGATGATGGCGAACCAGTTCGCGAGGTCGAAGCCCGGCATGCCGGATTCGGAGAGCGTCGGGATCTCGGGGAAGGAGGGGAAGCGGTCGCTGCCCGTGACGGCGAATCCCTTCACGCGGTTGTCCCGTACCTGCGCGGCGGCGGAGGCCAGGATGGCGACGCCCCAGGCGGTCTCGCCGCGCGCCACGCTTTCCACCATCTGCCCGCCGGAGCGGTAGGAGATGTGGGGGAAGCGTCCCGCCATGCCAAGCGAGGCCGCGATCATCTCGCCGGCCAGATGCGGCATGGACCCGACGCCGGAGGAGGCGAAGGGCAGCCGGTCCGGGTTCTCCCCGCTGCGGAGATAGGCGACCGCGTCCTGCGCCGTGCGCGCGGGGAATTGCGGGCTGCCGATCAGGATCAGCGGGCCGACGCCCACGATGCCGATATGCGTGAAATCGGCGATCGGGTCGTAGCGCGTGCCACCCGCGACGGCGTGCGGCGCGAGCGCGTGGGACGACGCCTCGTTCAACATGATGATGCTGCCATCGGTCGGCTGGCGCTTCAGCCATTCGCTGGCGATCAGTCCCGAGGCACCCGGCCGGTTCTCCACCACGACGCGCCCGCCCGGGCCGAGGGCCGGTCCCATGCGGTCGGCGAGGAGGCGCGAGGTGATGTCGGTCGACCCGCCCGGCGCATAGCCGACGACGAGTGTGACCGGGCGGGAGGCGAGGTCCTGCGCGAGGGCGGGGGTGGCGAGCGCTGGCAGCGTGGATGCCAGGAAGACGCGACGATGCATGGGCTGGAGGACCCCCCCGGGCGAGATTTTCTTGTCGCTCACACAAGCGCCGAACGGCGGCAGCGGCAAGCCCGGACGATCAAAAACTCTCGACCCAGGGGCGGACTTCGATCTCCCACGACCAGGCGGAGCGGTGCTGGCGGATCAGGTGCAGGGCGGTCTCGGCGATCGCGTCCGGGTCGAGCAGCGAATCCTGCGCCGTCTCCGGGCGGCGCGCGGAGCGGATGCCGCCATCGATGACGATATGGGCGATGTGCACGCCCTGCGGGTGGAGTTCCCGCGCCATGGATTGCGCGAGACCGCGCAGCGCGAACTTGCCCATCGCGAAGGGCGCGGAGCGCGGATAGCCCTTCACGCCGGCCGAGGCGCCGGTGAGCAGGATGGTACCCTGGCCCTTGGCCAGCATGCGCCTGGCCGCCTGCTGCGCGACGAGGAAGGCGCCGAAGGCGCAGACCTCAAGCGACTTACGGACGTCCGCCGGATCGAGTTCCGTGATCGGCCCGCGCGTGCGGAAGGAGGGGTTGTAGCAGACGACATCCGCATCCCCCGCCGCGTCGAACAGCGCGACAACCTGCGCGGCATCCGATGCGTCGCAGGCATGGGCGGTCGCCTTCGTCTCGGCGGCCAGCGAGGCGAGCTTCTCGGTGTTCCGCGCGGCGAGCGCGATGGCGTAGCCTTCCCGCGCCAGGATGCGCGCGAGGGAGGCGGAAAAGCCGTCGCCGGCGCCGACGATCAGGGCCTTGGGCATGGGATGCTCCCGGGGTTGCGTGGCGTGATCCTACCACTCAGGCGCCGCGCGGACCCATCAGGATGATGGCGGCGCCTGCCAGGCAGACCGCGCCGCCGACCATGTCCCAGCGATCCGGCCGCACGCCTTCCACCGCCCAGAGCCAGGCGAGGGAGGCGGCGATGTAGACGCCGCCATAGGCCGCGAAGGCGCGCCCCGCGGCTTCGGTCTCGACCCGCGTCAGCAGCCAGGCGAAGACCAGCAGCAGCAGCGTCGCGACGGCGAGCCACCAGGGCGACCTGCCCAGCCGCAGCACGGCCCAGACGGCGAAGCAGCCCCCGATCTCCGCGCCCGCAGCGAACAGATAGATCGCGCCGGCGCGGAGCATGCGGCGCTATTCCAGCGTCTCGAGCAACTCGCAGATCGTCGCCCCACGCGCGGCAAGCTGGGTCCAGATGATGTGCTCGTGCAGCGCATGGGCGCCGTTGCCGGGACAGCCGAGGCCATCCAGCGTTGGCACGCCCATGCCGGCCGTGAAGTTCCCATCCGACCCGCCGCCGCGATGGATCTTTGGGAGTGCATAGCCATTGCCCTGCGCGATGGCGGCGGCGCGGTTGTAGAGCGCGGTGATCGCGGGCGTCTCCGCGAAGGGCGGGCGGTTCATGCCGCCGGTGACCTCGATGCGGATGCCGTCCTCGGGCTCGCCTGCCAGCGCCAGGATGGCGCGCTCCACGCGCTCGCCGTCCTCGGCGGTCGCGACGCGCAGGTCGATCTCGCAACCCGCTTCCGGCGCCGTGACATTGGGACGCGTGCCGCCCCAGATCGGCGCGACATTCGTCGTGGTGCCGCGCTCCAGATCCACCATGGCATGGATCTTCAGGATCAGGCGCGAGAGCGCGACGACGGCGCTCCGCCCATCCGTCCAATTGCCGCCGGCATGGGCGCTGACGCCATGCACCTTCACCACGAAACGGCCGACGCCCTTGCGCGCGGTGACGCAGGCGCCGTTGGGGCTCGCGGGCTCCGGGATCAGCACGGCGCAGGCGCCGCGCGCGGCGGCCTCGATCGCGGCGCGGGAGGTCGGGCTGCCCACCTCCTCATCCGCCGTCAGCAGCAGCGTGACCGGGCGCTTTGTCCGCGTCTTCTGGCGCAGGATTTCGCGGACCGCGTGGAAGGCCAGGAAGGAACCCGCCTTCATGTCGTAGATCCCCGGTCCGAAAGCCTTGTCGCCCTCGACCCGCCAGGGCATCGAGGTCGCGAGGGTGCCGTGGTCCCAGACCGTGTCGAGATGGCCGGCAATCACGACCGGCGCGCCCTCGCCCGGGGTGCGGGCCACCAGGTGGTCGCCGCGGCCGTCCCGGCCGGGGATGCGCTCCAGCGCCGCGCCGACCGCGGCGAGTTCCGCCTCGGCCTTGTCCACCAACCCGTTGATTGCCTTGGGATCCGTGGTCGGCGTCTCGTGCAGCACCCAGCCCTTCAGCTCCTCGAGCAGGCGTTCGGAGGGGCCGATTGCGGTCCGGGGCATGGGTTTCGCATCCTCTTTGCGGGCAGACCGGCTTCTGGCAGCGGGGTTTCCCCTTGTCCATCCGGGGCGGGGCCGGTAACGACCATGCCGCACCGCACCATAGGATCCCCGCCTCCATGCCCGAGATTTATTTCTTCGAGGACCTGACCGTCGGCCTCACCGCGAAGTTCTCCAAGACGATCACGGAAGCCGACATCGTGCTCTTCGCCGCCGTGACAGGGGATACGAACCCCATGCACCTGGATGCTGAATACGCCGCCGGCACGATCTTCAAGGAGCGGATCGCGCACGGCATGCTCGCGGCCGGGCTCATCACCAAGGTGCTGGGCACGCAGCTGCCCGGCCCCGGGACGATCTACATGTCGCAGAACCTCAAGTTCCGCGCGCCCGTGAAGATCGGCGAGACGGTGACCGCGACGGTCGAGGTCGTCGCGCTGCACCCCGAGAAGCATCGCGCGACGCTGCGCACCGTCTGCACCGTCAAGGGCGAATCCGTGATGGATGGCGAGGCCTATGTCTCCGTCCCCTCCCGCGCCAGCACCGCGAAGGTGGCGGCGGAATAGGGCATGCGCCGCGTCTGCGTCTTCTGCGGCGCCCATGCCGGGGCGCATCCGGACTACCACGACGCCGCGCTCGCCACGGGACGTGAACTCGCCGCGCGCGGCATCGGCCTCGTCTATGGCGGCGGCGGCGTCGGGCTGATGGGCGCGGTCGCGCGCGGCGTGCGCGAGGCGGGCGGCGCCGTCACCGGCATCATCCCGCACGGGCTGGTCAAGCGCGAAGCGGGCGCCAGGGATGTGGACGACCTGCGCGTCGTCGGCAGCATGCATGAACGCAAGGCACTGATGGCCGAGCTGTCCGACGGCTTCCTGGTGCTGCCGGGCGGCTACGGCACGCTGGAAGAAGCGGTAGAGACGCTGACCTGGCTGCAGCTCGGCATCCACCGCAAGGGCATCGTCTTCGTGGATGTCCGCGGTTATTGGTCGAGGCAGCGCGCGGTCTTCGACCACATGGCCGAGGAAGGGTTTCTGCGCTCGCAGGTGCACGTCCTCGCGCAATTCGCGCCCGACCCGGCCAGCGCGCTCGACCTTCTGGCCGCCTTCGTGCCGCCCGATATCCCGCGCTGGATGACCCCGGACCAGACATGAGCGGCGTCACGATCGTCGAGGATTGGCGTGGCCTGCCCGGGGCGCTGCGCGGCGCGACGGTTGCGCTCGGCAATTTCGACGGCGTGCATCTGGGCCATGTCGCCGTCGTGCGCACGGCCCATGCGGCGCGGCCAGACCTGCCGCTGGCCGCGCTGACCTTCGAACCGCATCCGCGCGAACACTTTCGGCGCGACGACCCGCCCTTCCGCCTGACGCTGCTGCCGGCGAAGGCGGCAGCGCTGCACGAAGCCGGCGCCGCCATCGTCTATGCGTTGCGTTTCGACGCGGCCTTCGCCGCCATGTCCGCCGAAGCCTTCGTGCGCGACGTGCTGCATGCGGGGCTGGACGCGAAGCACCTCGCCTGCGGGCCCGATTTCGCCTTCGGGCACCGGCGCGGCGGCGACGTCGCCTTCCTCTCGCGCGAGGCGGAGGCGCTCGGCATCGGCGTCACCATCGTGCCGCCGGTCTCGAACGCGGATGGCGTGATTTCGTCCACGCGCATCCGCCGGCTCCTACAGGACGGCTATCCCGAACGCGCGGCGCTGGAGCTCGGCCGGCCCTGGGAAGTCCGCGGCGAGGTCGTGCATGGCGACAAGATCGGCCGCACCCTCGGCTGGCCGACGACGAACATGTGGTTCGGGCGGCAGCTCGAACCCGCACGCGGGGTCTACGCCGTGCGCGTCGCGCTGCCGGATGGCCGCGTGAAGGATGGCGTCGCGAATGTCGGGCGGCGTCCCACGCTCGGCGGCGACCCGCAGACGCGGCTCGAGACCCACATCTTCGACTTCGACGGCGACCTCTACGGCCAGGAGATCGGCGTGCGCCTCGAGGGCTTCATCCGCGAGGACGCGACGTTCTCCGGGCTTGAGGAACTGAGGGCGGCGATCGCGCAGGACGCCGCCGAGGCGCGTCGCATCCTGGCGGCCAGCCTGCCCTAGCAGGCTGCGGAACACCGGACCGGCCGCGATGGCGATGCCGGCTTCGATGACGATGGCACCCTCGCCGGCGATCTCCGCGGCCAATGCGCGGACGGGTCGCCCTTCACCGCCCAACCCTGCCGGCCATTCAGCAACCTGCTAGTCTCGTCACCACAGGGCGGAGGAACGGAATGGGCGATCGGCCTTGGCGGCGCCGCGCGCTGCTGGCGGGCATCGGGGTTGGCGTGGCGGC
>JAYRQX010000532.1:0-5739 GCA_041910415.1 Acetobacteraceae bacterium
CCTCCGCATCGGCGCCGAGCGTCGCGATCAGCAGCGCGCCGCGGGGCACCAGCGCCAGGGCATCGTCGGCCGGAGCCCGCACCCCGAGCACGACCCCCGCGCCCGACAGCGCCGCGGCGGCATCGGGCACCATCTCGGCGCCTGCGGCGGCGAAGGCTTCGTCGGTGATGCCGGAGGCCGCGCCGGCGCCCGATTCGACCGCGACGGCCGTGGCGCCGAGGCCCAGCAATTTCTTCACCGTCTCGGGTGTCGCAGCTACACGGGTCTCGCCCGCGCGCCGTTCCTTCAGGACCGCAATCCGCATTCGAAGCCACCCCTGCCGAGCGCTGTTCACCGGGCTCTATGAGGGGTGTCGCAAGCCCTGTCCAGCGTCCCAGGCGGGGCAGGCTAGGCCGCCGCCGGGACCCCAGCCTCGGCCAGCACCGCGGCCTGGCGCTCCGCGAGCTTCGCCTCCTCGAAATCGGCGATCAGCTCCTGGAACAGGGCATGCCAGTTCAGCGCGGCGCCGAGGCGCAGGAACACGCTGCCGAGCCCGATTGCCGAGCGGTCCATGAGCGGGAATTCGCGCGGCACCTTCACCGCGGCCCCGGCGCGCTTCAGCCCCGCATGGACCTCTTCCGCAACCTTCCGCCCATAGGAGGGATCATCCGTGAGCTGGATCGGCCGCACCCGGTCATCCAGCAGCGGCTCGTACAGGAACTTCGCCCAGAGGCCGAGCGCGTCCATCGTCTCGCGCTTCAAATCCTTGAAGCCCCAGACGCGATAGGCCTCGGCCGCCTTGTCCTGGTCGGCGTCCCGCACCGCCTCGTAGAGCATGATGACGCCGCCCACGAATTTCGGTGGGAACACCCGGATGACGCCGAAGTCCAGCAGGTTGATGCCCCAGCCGCCATTCTCGGGCGCGTCCGCATGGACCTGGTAGTTCCCCAGATGCGGATCGCCATGGATCACGCCGTAGCGGTAGAAGGGCACGTACCAGGCACGGAACAGCGCCCGCGCATAGGCTCCGCGTTCGTCGGGCGGCGGGTTCTCCTCGATCCGGGACTGAATGGAGCGCCCGTCGAGCCAGTTCATGGTCAGCAGCCGCTTCGTGCAGAGCGTCATGACGGGATGCGGCACGCGCACGCCCGGCACGGGATCGAGCATCAGCCCGTAGAGGCGCTGGTTCGCGGCCTCGCGCAGATAATCCAGCTCCTCGCGCAGCCGCTCCGCGAGTTCCGCATAGGCCTCGTCATTGTCGAGGATGTTGTCCATGCGCCGGTAGAGCGACATGGCGAGCTTGAGCTGCCGCAGATCCGCTTCGACGACCGAGGGCATGTCGGGATATTGCAGCTTGCAGGCGACCGTCCGCCCATCCGGCAGCAGCGCCTTGTGCACCTGGCCGAGCGAGGCCGCCGCCGATGCCTCGTGGTCGAAGGACGAAAACCGGCCCTGCCAGTCCGGCCCCAGCTCGCTCGCCATGCGCCGGCGCACGAAGGGCCAGCCCATCGGCGGCGCATTGGCCTGCAGCGTCGCCAGTTCCTTGGCGTATTCCGCGGGCAGCGCGTTCGGCACGGTGGAGAGGAACTGCGCCACCTTCATCATCGGGCCCTTGAGCCCGCCCAGGATGGTCTTCAGATCCTCGGCATGCGCGGCCTTGTCGGTCTTGATGCCGAGATAGCGCGCACCGGCCACGCGCGCGGCGATGCCGCCCACGGCGCCGGAGGTGCGCGCCATCCGGCGGATTTCGCCGAACAGCGAGGAGCCGCCCTTCTCGTCAGCCATGCTTCGGCGCCGGAAGCTGCTCGATCTCATCGATGAAGCCCGCGATCACGTCGAGGCCGCGCTTCCAGAAGGCGGGGTTGGACGCATCCAGCCCGAAGGGCGCCAGCAGCTCCTTGTGCCGCTTCGACCCGCCCGCACGCAGCATGTCCAGGTATTTCCGTTCGAAGTCGGGGATGCCGCCCTCGCGGAACACGCCATAGAGCGCGTTCACCAGGCAGTCCCCGAAGGCATAGGCGTAGACGTAGAAGGGCGTGTGGATGAAGTGCGGGATGTAGGCCCAGTAGCAGCCGTAGTCCGGCGTGAATTCGAAGGCGGAGCCGAGGCTTTCCGTCTGCACGCCCATCCAGATCTCGGCGATCTGCTCGTGGCTCAGCTCACCCTGGCGCCGGGCATCGTGCAGCCGGGTCTCGAACAGGTAGAACGCCACCTGGCGGACCACCGTGTTCAGCATGTCCTCGACCTTGCCGGCGAGCAGCACGCGGCGCTTCGCGGGATCGGTCTCGGCATCGAGCACGGCGCGGAAGGTCAGCATCTCGCCGAAGACGCTCGCGGTCTCGGCCAGCGTCAGCGGGGTGGAGGACATCAGGTAGCCCTGCCCGGCCGCCAGCACCTGGTGCACGCCATGGCCGAGCTCATGCGCGAGCGTCATCACGTCGCGCGACTTGCCGTGATAGTTCAGCAGCAGATAGGGGTGCGCGGAAGGCACCGTCGGGTGCGCGAAGGCGCCGGACGCCTTGCCCGGCCTGAGCCCCGCGTCGATCCAGGGCCGGTCGAAGAAGGGCTGCGCGACCTCGGCGAGCTTCGGGCTGAAGGCGCGGTAGCTGGCCAGCACGCGGGTGACCGCATCCTTCCAGGGGATCAGGCTGTCATCCTCGTCCGGCAGCGGCGCGTTGCGGTCCCAGTGCTGCAGCTTCGGCAGCCCCATCCACCTCGCCTTCATGGCGTAGTAGCGATGGGCGAGGCGCGGGAAGCTCTCCGTCACGGCGGTGACGAGCGCGTCCACCACCGCGTCCTCGACCATGTTGGCGCGGTTCCGGTAGGAGCCGGGGCGCGGGTAATGGCGCCAATTGTCGTCGATCTCCTTGTCCTTCGCGAGAACGTTGGTGATCAGGGAGAACAGGCGAATGCGCGACCCGAAGGCTTCCGACACGCCCTTCGCCGCCGCTTCCCGCACGCTGCGGTCGCGGTCAGAAAGCTTGTTCAGCGCGGTCGAGACGGTCAGCTCCTGCCCCGCCACGGGAACCTTCATGGTCGCGATGGTCTCGTCGAACAGGCGCATCCAGGCCGAGCCGCCCGCCACCTCCTTCTCGTGCAGCAGCTTCTCCACCTCGTCGGAGAGCTGGTGCGGGCGGAAGACCCGGAGGTCGCGCAGCCAGGGCTGCCAGCGCCGCAGCGCGGCCGATTCGGCCGCCTTGGCGTCCAGCGCGGAATCCTCCAGCCGGTTCAGCTCCAGCGTGAAGAACAGCAGTTGGGAGGAGATGGTCGTCACCCGTTCCCGGATCGTCTGGCTGAAGCGGCCATTCGCCGCGTCCTGCGCATCGCCTGCGAAGGTCAGCGAGGCGAAGGAGAGCGCGCGGCCCAGCATCTCCTCGATGCGTTCGTATTCCGCGATGCTGGCGGCCAGCGCATCGCCGGCAAGCCCGGCGAGCTTGCCCTTCAGCCGCTCCTCGAAGCCCCGCGCATCCGCCTCGGCCCGGTCGAGATCGGCAGCGAGGCGCGGGTCGTCGGTCCCGCGGTAGAGATCGGAAAGGTCCCAGCCTGGCAGGTCGCCGGAGGCGGCGCCGGCATCGAGGGGAGAGCGGATCGGCAGGGCGGGGAGGAGGGTCATCACAGGTCCATATAAGCGAGCGGCGCTTGCGGCCAAGCAGGGAGACGGGCACTACAGGCGAAGCAGGGGAAACGTTACGGTCAAGCATGCCCTACAGCCACGGTGACTGGCCCACGCTGCCGGCCATGATGCTTTCCCGCGCCAGGCAATGGGGCGAGCGGCCGCTGTTCCGCCACTGGCAGGACAAGGCCTGGCGGACGACGAGCTGGGCCGATTTCGCCCGCGCGACCGCCGCGCTGGCCGCCTTCCTCCGCGCCAGGGGGGTGAGGCCCGGGGATCGGGTGCTGCTGGTGTCCGAGAACCGGCCGGAATTCCCCATCGCGGATACCGCCATCATGGCGATCGGCGCCATCACCGTGCCGACCTATGTCACCAACCTCCCCGCCGACCACGCCCACATCCTGCGCGATTGCGGCGCGCGGGCGGCCATCGTCTCCAGCCGGCGCCTGGCGGAACGGGTGCTGGCGGCGGCGGAGCAGGCCGGTGGGCTCGACCTGCTGATCGGCGTCGAGCCGCCGCCGGAGGCCCCGGGCCTCGCCAGCCATGGCTGGGCCGAGGCCATGGCGATGCCGGCCGACCCGCTCATGCTGGAAGCCGAATGCAGCCAGGCCTCCCCGCATGCGCTCGCCTGCCTGATCTACACCTCGGGGACCGGCGGCCTGCCCAAGGGGGTGATGCTGCCGCATCGATCCCTGATGGCCAACCGGCGCGGCGTGATCCCGCTCGCGAAGCGGCTGGATTTCGCGGGCAAGCCCTACCTCTCCTTCCTGCCGCTCTCCCATTCCTACGAGCACACGGTGGGTGGCTTCCTGCTGCCGTCGATGGGCATGGAGGTCGTCTATTCGCGCGGCGCCGACCGGCTCTCGCACGAGCTGGCGGAGGTGCAGCCGGCCGTGCTGACCGCCGTGCCCAGGCTTTTCGAGGTTCTGCGCGCCCGCATCCTGGCGGGGCTCGAGAAGGAGAGCGGCGTCACGCGCGCCCTGTTCGACCGCGCGCTCGCGCTCGGGCTCCGGCGCATGGACGGCCCGCCGCTCGGCCTCCTCGGCCGGCTGCAGGACGCGGTCCTGGACCGGCTCGTGCGGGAGAAGATGCGCGCGCGCTTCGGCGGGCGGCTGCTCGCCCTCGTCTCCGGCGGCGCGCGGCTCGACCCCGATCTCTCGGGCTTCTTCCTCGCCCTCGGCCTGCCTGTCCTGCAGGGCTACGGCCAGACCGAGGCAGGCCCTGTCATCAGCGTGAACCTGCCCTGGGCCAATCGCCGCCATACCGTCGGCATGCCGCTCGAGGGCGTCGAGTGCCGCATCGCCTGGGATGGCGAGGTGCTGCTGCGCGGCGAGCTCGTCATGTCGGGCTACTGGGGCAATGCCGAGGCGACCGCCGCCGCGCTCCGCCGCAACCCCGACGAGCCGGCGGAGGCCGAGCCCTGGCTGCACACCGGCGATGTGGGAGAGATGGCGGACGGCTTCCTCCGCATCACCGACCGCAAGCGCGACTTCATCAAGACGCTGGGCGGCGACATGGTGAGCCCCGCCAAGATCGAGGGCCTGCTGATGGCCGAGCCCGAGATCACCCAGGCGCTGGTCGCCGGCGAGGGCCAGCCGGCACTGGTCGCCCTGCTGGTCCCGGCCGAGGGCATGGAGGCCAAGGTGGAGGCCGCGGTGCAGCGGGTGAACGGCAAGCTCTCGACCATCGAGCGCATCCGCCGCTGGGCGTCCTGCGAACCCTTCACCATCGACAACGGCCTGCTGACGCCGACCATGAAGGTCAAGCGCCGCGCCGCGCTCGATCGCCACGCGGCCGAGGTCGAGGCGCTCTACCAGCGGCACTGATACCTGCGGCACGAGGCTTTGACTCGTGCCGAGGCCGCGAAGGCAGCCCGCTCGCGGTCGGCTGTGCCGATCCGCCGGTCATGCAGACAGCATGCCTTCGGCATGACGGTCCGGCGAGCCAAGCAAACCGGAGGTTTGCGCGTCATGCGGAACGCATGCCTGCGGCATGACGCGCATGAGGGTCAGCAAAGATGAATACCAACGGTCGAAGCATTCGGCCGATGGTATGAGGCGCCGGCCGGCGCGGGGCCGTCGGCAAGCCCCGCGCTTTCGCCCTTGCCCGCGCCGCCCGGGACTGCTGCCCTGGCCGGCATGACCACC
>JAYRQX010000533.1:0-3672 GCA_041910415.1 Acetobacteraceae bacterium
CGTTGGGGATGTCGGCAAAGGTCTTGCCTTCGGTCAGCATGATCGCGGCTTCGGAAACGAGCTTGCCGAGCTGGCGGCTGTCCTTCCAGATCGAAACGAGCTGCGTGCCCTGGGCGACGCGGGATTGCTGCGCAAGGACGCGCCCACGGTGAACGGCCGCACCATCTGGGAGAACGTGCAGGACGCGCGCTGCTGGAACGAGGAGGTCATCACCCCCTGGGCGCAGCCCTTCAAGCGGGATGGCGGCCTCGCCGTGCTCCGTGGCAACCTCGCCCCCAACGGCGCCGTCATCAAGCCGTCCGCCGCCTCGCCGCATCTGATGCAGCACACCGGCCGCGCCGTGGTGTTCGAGAGCATCGAGGACCTGCACCATCGCAAGGACGATGACAGCCTCGACATCGACGCCGACTGCATCATGGTGCTGAAGAATTGCGGTCCCAGGGGCTATCCGGGGATGGCCGAGGTCGGGAATATGCCCATCCCGCAGAAGCTCCTGCGCCAGGGCGTGCGCGACATGATCCGGATCTCGGATGCCCGCATGTCCGGCACGGCCTACGGCACCGTGGTGCTGCATGTGGCGCCGGAAGCGGCCGCCGGCGGGCCGCTCGCGCTGGTGCGCAACGGCGATCTCATCACGCTCGACGTCGGCGCGCGCAGCTTGCAGCTGCATGTGGAGGAGGCGGAGCTCGCCAGGCGCCGCGCCGCCTGGGTGCCGCCGCCGCCGGCCGCGACGCGCGGCTACGTGAAGATGTACATCGACCACGTGCAGCAGGCGGATCAGGGTGCGGACCTGGATTTCCTGGTCGGCAAGTCCGGCGCGCCCGTGGCGCGCGACAACCACTGAGAAGCGGAGAGCAACCGTGCCCCACCCCTATCGCGGCGTCTTCCCCGTCGTCCCCACCATCTTCGACGAGCGCGGTGCCGTGGATCTGGAAAGCCAGAAGCGCGCCATCGATTTCATGATCGACGCGGGCTCCGAAGGCCTCTGCATCCTCGCCAATTTCTCCGAGCAATTCGTGCTGACGGATGCGGACCGCGACCAGGTGATGGAGGCGGCGCTGAAGCACATCGCGGGCCGCGTGCCCGTCATCGTGACGACCAGCCATTTCGCCACCCACATCTGCGCCGAGCGCAGCCGCCGCGCGCAGACATTGGGCGCGGCGATGGTCATGGTGATGCCGCCCTATCACGGCGCGACCATTCGCGTCGGCGAGGCTGCGATTCACGAGTTCTATCGTCGTGTCTCCGACGCGATCTCGATCCCGATCATGATCCAGGACGCGCCGGTCGCAGGCACACCCATGTCGGCTGCGCTGCTGGCCCGCATGGCGCGGGAGATCGCCAACGTCTCCTACTTCAAGATCGAGGTGCCGCAGGCAGCGGCCAAGCTGCGGGACCTGATCGCGCTGGGCGGTGACGCGATCGTCGGCCCCTGGGACGGGGAGGAGGCGATCACGCTGATGGCCGACCTCGACGCGGGGGCCACCGGCTCCATGACCGGCGGTGGCTTCCCTGATGGCATCCGCCAGATCACCGATGCGTGGTTCGCCGGCGACCGCGAGGGCGCGATGAATGCGTATGCCCGCTGGCTGCCGCTCATCAACTACGAGAACCGGCAATGCGGCCTGCTGGCCGCCAAGGCGCTGATGGAAGAAGGCGGCGTGATTCGCTGCGGCGCGCCGCGCGCGCCCATCGCGGCCCTGCATCCGGCGACGCGCGCCGGGCTGATCGAGATTGCGAAGCGGCTCGACGCGAAGGTGCTGCGCTGGGGCCGCTAGGCCCTTCTCATCCGCCGCCAAGCCATCTGCAGCAGCGGCCAGACCCACACGATCACCGTCGCGATGGCGAGCGCCGTCGCGACGGGCCGCTCGAAGAAACGCGTGACATCGCCCTGCACGCGGATCAGCGACGTCATCAGGTTCTCTTCCACGAGCCGCCCCATCACCATCCCCAGCACGCAGGGGCCGACGGGAAAGCCGTTCTTCTCCATCCAGTAGCCGGCCAGGCCGCAGACCAGCATCACGCCGATGCCGAACAGGCTGTTCTCAACCGCGAAGGCGCCGAGGCAGGCGAACATCAGCAGCGGCGCCATCAACAGCCGGCGCGGGATGCGCAGGATCGGCACGGCCGCGCGGATGGCCAGCCAGCCGAGCGGGATCATCAAGAGGTTCGCGAGGAAGAAGGTGATGAAGACCGCATAGAGGATATGCGCGTTCTCGAGGAAGATGGACGGCCCCGGCGTGACGTTCTTCAGGTACAATACGCCGATGGCGATGGCGGTGATCGTGTCGCCCGGGATGGCGAAGACCAGCGCCGGAATCCAGGCGCCGGCAAGCGAGGCGTTGTTCGCACTCGTCGCGTCCACGATGCCTTCCAGGCTCTCGCCCTTGCCCCAGCTTTCCGGATCCTTCGTGACACGCCGCGAGACCGCATAGGCTGTCCAGGCCGCTGTATCGGCACCGCCGCCCGGCAGCGCACCGACGAAGGTTCCGATTGCGCCGCTCCGAAGAAAATTCGGCCACCAGCGGATCATGGCGCGCCCCATGCCATCCAGGATGCGCGTGCCCTGCTTCATCTCCACCGCATTGCCTTGCGGCGCCGCCTTCACCGTGCGCAGGATCTCGGGGAGAGCGAACAGCCCGATGAGCGCCGGTACGAAGGGTAGGCCATCAAGCAGTTCGGGATCGCCGAAGGTGAAGCGCGGCCAGCCGCTCGTATAGTCGCGTCCCACGGTTGCGAGCAGAAGGCCGAGCAGCAGGCTGGCCGCCCCCTTGGCGATGTTGTCGCCCACCGTGAACACCGCGCAGGACAGGCCAAGAACGGAAAGCCAGAAGAACTCGAAGCTGGTCAGCGACAAGGCGTAATCCGCCAGCACAGGCGCGGCGGCGACCAGCACGATCGTGCCGAGGATGCCGCCAGCGGCCGAGAAGACCAGGTTCAGCCCCAGCACCTCGCCCGCGCGGCCAGCCTTCGCCAGCCTGTAGCTTTCATCCACATAGGCGGCCGACGCCGGCGTCCCGGGGAGGCGCAGCAGCGTCCCCGGGATGTCACCGGCAAAGATCGCCATGGCCGTCGCCGAGACGATGGAGGCGATGGCCGAGACGGGGTCGAGGAACATCGCGAAGGGCACGAGCAGCGCCGTCGCCATCGTCGCCGTCAGCCCCGGGATGCAGCCGACCATCATGCCGAACACCGAGGCGCCCAGCACCGTCAGCAGCACGGTGGGATCGGAGACCAGCCCCAGCGCGCGAATGAAGGCGTCCATGTCCTCGCGCCTCAGTAGGGAAGGAAGGGCAGGGGCCCACGCGGCAGCGGCACGCGCAGCACCATCGCGAAGACGATCCAGGTGAAGACCGCCATGCCGAGCCCGGTGAGCGCCGCCGGCACCACCCGCGCGCCGGCCAGCAGTGCGAGCCCCGCGACCAGCGGCGCGCAGATCAGCGGCCAGCCCACAGTCTCGAACAGCAGCAGCACGACGACGGGCGCCAGCGCATAGGCCAGCGCCGCCCATCGGCCGCCCGGCGCATCCGGTTCCTCGAAGGGGGGCGGCACGGGGCGCAGCGCGATCATCGCCGCGCAGGCGATCAGGCCGATGCCCATGATCGTCGGGAACATCGCGGGGCCATAGGCCTGGCCCGGCGGTGTCGGGAAGCTCCGCGCGCCCCAGATGGC
>JAYRQX010000534.1:0-1536 GCA_041910415.1 Acetobacteraceae bacterium
CCGCAAGGATCACGATCGGATAATAGAATGTGCGTGTGAAGAACAATCTTGGTTTCTTCATGACTCTCATGCATTCATCTCCTGGTGAATGTTGTTTCCGGCCAGTTATCAGTGCGGAACGGCGATGCGGGCAAGCCGAGTCACGTCGCGGGACGTCCGTTAACCAAACCGGGAGTCGCGTATCGCAGATGCGCGGCGCGGCGTCGAGGGCCGCGCGTCAGGCGATGCGGTTCACGCCGCGCGATGCCGCCCGATCCTCGTCCAGCACCGCGAAGAGGAGGTGGTCGCGCCATTGGCCGTCGATGCGCAGATAGGCGCGGGCGCGGCCTTCGGGCTGGAAGCCGGCGGCGGCGAGGACGTGCTGCGAGGGCAGGTTGGTTTCAAGGCAGGCCGCCTCGACCCGGTGGAGGCCGAGCGGGCCGAAACAGAAGGGGAGCACGGCGCGCACCGCATCCGAGATGAGGCCGCGTCCGGCGAAGCGTTCGCCCGCCCAATAGCCGAGCGAGCAGGCCTGCGCGACGCCGCGCCGGACATTGGACAGCGTGAGGCCGCCCGCCAGTTCGCCGCTCGCCGCCTCGAAGATGAAGAAGGGATAGGCGCGGTCCTCGCGCACGTCGCGGGCATAGCGGCGCAGGCGGCGGCGGAAGGCCGGGCGCGTGAGATCGTCGTGCGGCCAGGTCGGCTCCCACGGCGCGAGGAAGGCCCGGCTGGCGCCGCGCAGTTCGGCCCAGGCAGCGAAATCGCCGGCCACGGGATAGCGCAGGCGCGTCTTCGCGCCGGTGAGGTCCGGCGGGGTGTCGAAGCGCGACAGCGATCCGATCAGCGCCATCGCCGCCGCGTCAGCCGAAGCGCGCCGCGAAGCGGTCGTAGGATTCGAGCCCCTTGACCGGGCCGAGGGCGGCAAGCGAGGGGCTGCCCGACTTCAGCAGGCGCGCCGCGAACCGGCGCAGCGCCGCCGCGTCCACCGCCTCGATCTTCTCGGCGATCTCCGCCTCGCTCATCACGCGGCCATAGGCGAGAAGCTGGCCGGCGATGTGTTCGGCGCGGTTGGAGGGGCCTTCAAGCCCCATGAAAAGGCCAGCCTTGGCCTGGGCGCGGGCGCGCGCCGCCTCTTCTTCCGTCGCGCCGTCCGCCATCGCTTCGAGCTGGCCGACGACGACCGGGGCGATCTCGGCGCATTCCTTCGCGCCGGTGCCGGCGTAGACGCCGAAGAAGCCGGTGTCGGCGAAGAGATGCGCGAAGGCATGGACCGAATAGGCGAGGCCGCGCTTCTCGCGCACCTCCTGGAAGAGGCGCGAGGACATGCCGCCGCCGAACGCGGTGGCGAAGACCTGCGCGGCGAAGGCGTCCTCGTCGGTGTAGGACGGGCCTTCGACGCCGAAGGTGAGATGGGCCTGTTCGAGCTTCTGCGCCTTGCGGCGGTCGCCGCCCCGGTAGCGGGCGCGCGGCGGCGGCGGCTTGTCCGCCCTGGCGATGGGCGCGAACTTTTCGGCCGCCAGCGCCACGATGCGGTCGTGATCGACATGGCCCGAGGCG
>JAYRQX010000535.1:0-5436 GCA_041910415.1 Acetobacteraceae bacterium
CGCAGGATCGGGGTCCATTTCGCGGTCTCGGCCCGCACGAAGGCGCTGGCGCGCGCGGCGTCGCCGGGCATGGGATCCACCCCGGCCTCCGCGAAGCGCCGCTGCACCGCGGGATCGGCCAGCGCCTCGATGACGGCGCGCGAGAGCGTGGCGACAATCGCCTCCGGCGTGCCGGCCGGGGCATGGAGCGCCTGCCAGGAGGAGGCGGCGTAGTCGGCCACGCCCGCTTCCGCGAAGCTCGGCAGATCGGGCAGCAGGCGCGACCGGCGCGCGGTCGTCACCGCGATCGCCCGCACGCGTCCGTCGCGCGCCAGCGGCGCGAGCAGGGTCTGGCTGTCGATCATGAAATCCACCCGGCCTGCCATCAGATCCGTCACGGCGGCGGGCGTGCCGCGATAGGGCACGATGGTGAAGCGCACGCCCGCGCGCGCCATCAGCAACTCGCCCGCCAGGTGCGACGCCGCGCCGACGCCGGTGGTGGCGAAGGTCGCCTCGCCGTTGCGCGACCGCAGCCAGGCGAGCAGCGACGGCACGTCCGTCGCGGGGACGGAGGGATGCACGACGCAGACGAAGGTCTGGTCGCCGACAAGCGCGACCGGCGCGAAGTCGGCGATCGCATCGAAGCCGGCATCGGGATAGAGCGCCGGGATGACGGAATGCGACGCACCGTTCAGCAGCAAGGTGTATCCATCCGGCGCCGCCCGCGCGACGGTGCGTGCGCCGATGGTGCTGCCGCCGCCAGGCTGGTTCTCGACGACGAAGGGCTGGCCCAGGCGCTGGGACAGGGGATCGGCCAGGATGCGGGCGACGACGTCGATGATCCCCCCCGCCGCGAAGGGCACGACGATGCGCACGGGGCGCGTGGGGTAGGGCCTGGCAGGCTGGGCTGCGAGCGGGGTCATCAGCCCCGGCACGGCAGTACAGGACAAACCCATGAGCAGACGACGATCGAGCATGACGGGTCCCCGCGAAGGCAAGTTCCGGTGTTCTAAGCCATTGGTGCGCTTCGCGAAACCGGCGCAACTCGCCAAGGGCAGGCAGCTTTGATTAAGTTGATTTAGATATTAGAAATACACAAAAATAGGGATGTTTGACTCGTTTGCCTATGCGTCCATTGGATCGGAATATTTTACACGTCGGATTCAATGAACTGCTGAATAATTAGCTATTCCAACGCTATACGGACTTGGCACGGGCGTTGCTTACCATTCGCTTGCCTTGCAATTCCGTCATGGTGCTGCAGGCGTCCGAGGCGGCTATCCATTTCAAAGAAGGAGCAACATCATGTCGGGTCGATATGTCCCACCCATCCGGTCCGCTGCGCTGGCAGCGGCCATCGTCGTCGGCATGGGCGCAGGGGCCGCCCAGGCTGCAAACGTTGCGTTCAGCTCCGACGGCCAGTTCAGCAATGTCACGAACTGCGGCGGCGGCGGCGGCGGTTGCAACATCTACAATGGCGGCAACTCGCTCGACATGAGCGGCAGCAATAACAGCGTCCTCCGCGCCAACGACTTCAATTCCGGCGTATTCTCGACCGACGCGAACGACCGTCCCATCGCGATTCTCCAGTGGGAGAACAACGCATCGTCCGGCGGCGATCAGAACTTCGGCGTCACCTACACGCTGACGCTGAACTTCACGCAGCCGAACAACGACGTCGCGGGGCAGTCCTTCACCCTGACCATCCAGCAGCCGACGAATCCGCCGGGCGACATCATCTCCGGCCTGCTGATCTCCGGCCTGCCGTCCACATTCCAGTTGAACGGCGTGACCGTGGACGATTTCCATTGGAACGTCAGCAGCGGTGGCACGTACTCGAACGGCGTGTGGAACAACCCCGAGTACAACACCTCGTACCTGACGCTGACCGCGGACTTCCGCGCCTCGGCCGTGCCGGAACCGGCCACGCTTGGCCTGCTCGGCATGGGGCTGCTCGGCATGGCGGCGGTGTCGCGCCGGCGTCGTCAGCACGCCGCCTGATTCCATCCTGAACCGTGTCGTTGGGCGGCGGAGCCATGCTCCGCCGCCCTTCCCGTTTCAATCCAGCCGCACCTGCGCGTCGCGCACCAGCGCGGCCCAGCGTTCCGCGTCACGCCGCAGCAGCGCCGCTGCATCCGCGGCACTTCCGCCGCCCACGATGAAGCCCGCGTCGCGCACGCGGCCGCGGATCTCGGGCGTCGCCAATGCACGGTTCACGCCGGCGACCCAACGTTCCGCGATCGGGGCGGGCAGGCCGGGCGGACCCATGACCATGTACCACACAGTGGCGTCGAAGCCGGGAAAGCCGAGTTCGGCGACCGTCGGCACCTCAGGCAGCCATTCCACCCTCTGAGGCATCGTGACGGCGAGCGCCCGCACGCGGCCGCCGCGGATGTGCGGGAGATAGGTGGGCAGCGTGTCGATGGCGAGGTCGATGCGCCCGGCCATGATCTCGTTCACCGCTTGGCCGGTGCCGCGGAAGGGGATATGCGTCATCTGCACGCCCGCCGCGCGCGCCAGCAGCTCCGCCGCCAGGTGCTGCTGCGTCGCGACGCCGGAGGAGGAATAGTTGAGCGTCCCGGGATTGGCCTTGGCGCGATCCAGCAGGCCCCGCAGCGTCTGGTCCGGTGCGTTCACCGGCACCACGGCGACCAGCGGCACGGTGCCGGCCAGCACCACCGCGGTCTGGTCGCGATAGATGTCGAAGGGCGGCGGGTTCATCAGCGGCGGCACGACGGCCGAGGCGCTGACGGTCGTCATCAGCATGGTGTAGCCATCCGGCCGCGCGCGGGCGTTGGCCTGGGCCGCGATGGTGCCGGAGGCACCGGGACGGTTCTCCACCGCGACGGTCTGGCCGAATTCCTCCTGCAGCACGGGGGCGAGGAAGCGCGCGATGATGTCCGTCCCGCCGCCCGGCGCGAACCCCACCAGCAGCGTGACCGCGCGCGTCGGATAGGATTGCGCTGCCGCGCGCCGCGGCAGCATGGGCGCAAGCGTCGCGACGGCCAGGGCGCGACGCGGGATGCGAGGGATCATGGCGTGTTGCTCCCGAAGATCGGCAGCCGGGCGTCCTGCGCGCCCGGGCCCAGCCGGATCACTTGCCCTGGAAGTTGGGCGCGCGCTTGTTGAGGAAGGCGCTGACGCCTTCCTGGAAGTCCTGGCTGGTGAAGCACATCGTCACGAGG
Source organism: Acetobacteraceae bacterium (assembly GCA_041910415.1). GTDB lineage: Bacteria > Pseudomonadota > Alphaproteobacteria > Acetobacterales > Acetobacteraceae > JAYRQX01. Next base: position 3,165 of record JAYRQX010000535.1, read on the forward strand.
TCGTCGCCCTCCACGTCGCTGGTCGCGGCGCGCAGGCGGCGCAGTGCCTCCTTGGTCGCTCGCAGCGTCAGCGGCGCCAGGGTGGAGATCGTCGTCGCCAATTCCATCGCGCGCTTCGCCACCGCCTCGGCATCCGGCAGGACTTCCGAGACGAGGCCGATATGCTTCGCCTCGGCCGCGGAAAACAGACGCGCGGTCATGATCATCTCGGCGATCGCGGCGGGGCCGACCAGCGCGTAGAAGCGCGCGAAATTATGCATGTTGAGGATGTTGCCCAGCGTCTTCGCGATCGGCAGGCCGAAGCGCGCGTCCTCGGAGCAGATGCGGATGTCGCAGCAGCCCGCCATGCCGAGCCCGCCGCCCGTGCAGGCGCCCGCAATGGCCGCGATCACCGGCTTGGCGCAGCCTTCGAGCGCACCGAGGACCTTGTCGATGCGCTCCTCGTAGTTCAGCGCATCCTCGGCCGTGCGGAATTCGCGGAACTGGGAGATGTCGGTGCCGCTCGCAAAGGCCTTGCCGCCGGCGCCGGTGATGACCCAGACGCGCACGGCGGGATCGGCGCTGATCTCCTTCGCCAGCTCGGCCAGGCGCGAATACATCGCGAAGGTCATGGCGTTGCGCGCCTGCGGGCGGTTGAAGGTGGTCCAGGCGATGCCGCCCTCGCGGATCTCGTGCAGCAGGTCTTCGGTCATGGTCTCGGTCCCCTTCGGTCGGCGCCTGTTGGAGCCTCGCCCCCGCGTGGCGTCAAGCGCCGGCCTTGCCCGTCCCGCCGCACGATGCGAACAGGGGGCCACGGAGGACCCTGCCCATGCTGCCGCTTTCCCGCTTCACCGTGCTCGACCTGACGCGCGTCCGCTCCGGCCCCACCTGCGTGCGCCAGCTCGCCGACTGGGGTGCGAACGTCATCAAGATCGAGGCGCCTGACGATGTCGACACCGGCAAGGGCATGGGTGGCGAGCGCCACGGGCCGGATTTCCAGCACGTGCATCGCAACAAGCGCGGCATCACGGTGAACCTGAAGCGCCCGGACGGCATCGCCCTGTTCCGCAGGATGGTCGCGAAGGCCGATGTGGTGGTGGAGAACTACCGTCCCGACGTGAAGGACCGCCTGGGGATCAACTTCGAGGAACTCTCGAAAATCAACCCGCGCATCGTGCTGGGCTCGATCAGCGGCTTCGGCCAGACGGGGCCCTATGCGAAGCGGCCGGGCTTCGACCAGATCGCGCAGGGCATGGGCGGCATCATGTCGGTGACCGGCCTGCCCGGCCAGGGCCCGGTGCGCGCGGGCATCCCCGTGGCCGACCTGACCGCCGGCCTCTACACCGCGATCGGCATCCTGGTGGCACTTCTGGAGCGTGAAGCCACCGGCAGGGGCCGCTGGGTCCACACATCCCTGCTGGAAGCCATGGTCGCGATGATGGATTTCCAGGCGACGCGCTGGACCATGAAGCACGAGGTCCCGAAGCAGGCCGGCAACGACCACCCGACCACCGTGCCCACTGGCCTGTTCCGCACCAGCGACGGCATCATGAATCTCGCCGGCGGCGGGCAGGAGATGTGGAACCGCATCGTGGCCACGCTCGGCATCGAGGAAGCGGCGAAGGCGCCGGAATTCGCGACCGACAAGACCCGCGCGGCGAACCGCGAAGCGACCAACGCGCTGCTTCAGAAGGCGCTCGAGACCGACACCAGCGCGAACTGGGTCGCACGGCTGAACAAGGCGGGCGTGCCGAGCGGCCCTGTCTACGCCATGGACCAGGTGTTTTCCGACCCGCAGGTGCAGCATCTCGGCCTCGCCTGGACCGTGCAGCATCCCAGGCTCGGCAGCCTCGATCTCGTGCGATCGCCCATGCAGATCGAAGGCGCCGCGCCCCCGCGCCGCCCCACGCCCGAGCGCGGCGAGCACACGGAGGAGGTGCTGCGGGAGTTCGGACTGTCGGCCGAGGACATCGCCGCGCTGCGCGACAAGGGGGCGATCTGAAGGCGTAACGGCCGGCGCGCCGTTCCGCCGGCCTCTTGATCCCGATCAACACCTGAGCGCAGGCTTCCCCCGATATTGCATCAAGCACCGGAGGACACCATGGCGCTCAAGGACATCCTGGTCCACATGGACAACTCGCCGCAGGCCGAGACACGGCTGCGCCTGGCCGCGAATCTTGCACGCCGGCACGGCGCGCATCTCGCCGCGCTGCACGCCGTCGACATCGAGCTGCCGCTCATCGCCTCGGCCGATGCCGGCGGCGGCATGGCGATCGCGGGGATCATCGACCAG
>JAYRQX010000536.1:0-7849 GCA_041910415.1 Acetobacteraceae bacterium
GACGGTGATCGGGCGGTTGAAGCCGTCGTTCAGCGGCGTGTCCGGCGCGGTCAGGCACTTGATCGCATAGGTCGTCATGGAGCGGGTCGATGACCACGGGCAGTTCAGCGCGCATTCCCTCTGTTCGGAGGAGCCACTGAAATCCACGCCGATGCTCTCGCCCTCGATGGTCACGGCGACGTGGATGCGGATGTGCTCGGGGCGGTCGATGCCGTCCTCGATCTGCACCTCGGCCTCGTAGCGCCCGTCCTTCCATCCCGCGACGACGCCGCGGACGTAACGCTCACCATAATTCATCACATCGGCCGAGAGATGGCGGAACAGGTCGGCCCCGTAGCGCCCGGCGAGCTCGTCGAGCCGCCGCTCCGCCGTGCGGCAGCCGGCGATCTGCGCGCGGATATCGCCGATGCAGGCCTTCGGGTCGCGCACATTGGACCGGATGAAGTCCAGCACGATCTCGTTCGGCTTGCCTTCATCCTCGATCCGCACGGGCGGGAAGATCAGGCCCTCACCGAACACCTCGGCATTGTCGATGGCGGTGGTGCAGGGAAAGCGGCCGCCGATGTCGATGTGATGCGCGATGGTTGATGTGACGGCGATGATCCGCCCGCGGTGATATACCGGGCTGAACACGGTCAGGTCGGGGGTGTGCGTACAGCCGCGATAGGGGTCGTTGCAGATGATCACGTCGCCCGGCTTCCACGCCGCGAGCGGGATCGCCTGCCAGACATGCCGCAGCGCCGTGGTCATGGTGCCGAGCTGGGAGGTGATGGTCTCGGCCTGTGCCAGCAGTTCGCCATCGGGGACGAAGATCGCGCAGGCGTAGTCGTAGATGTCCCAGATGATGGAGGAGTGCGAGGATCGGCGCAGTGCCTGCGACATCTCCTCGGCAATACCGGCCAGCTGGTGCTGGAAGATGTCGCGGTCGATCGAGGTGATTGCGGTCACGAGGCGCTCTCCTCCTGCCGGATGCGGATGACGCCCCAATCGTCCACGATCCCGCACTGGTCGGGAAGGACGAGCACCGTGGTGTCGCTCTGGCTGATGATGGCGGGGCCGCGGACGACGTCGCCGGGGAACAGGTCTTCCCGCCGATGGGCCGAGCAGGGCAAGCGTGCGGACTGGCCGGGGAACAGAACGGGGCGCGTGCCACTGGACCTGGGTGCCGTGCCTCGGCCAGGCGGCAGGCGCGGGAAGCTCGCCCTCTCCACCTCCCCCTCGGCAGTGCAGCGGAGCGTGACCATCTCGATCGCGCCCTCCGGGTCGTTATGGCCATAGACCTGGGCATGCGTCGCGTGGAACAGCGCCTCCAGCTCCTTGGCCTGCCACCAGTCCGGGCCATCCGGCGCGGAGAGCGGGATCGTCAGGTCGTGGAACTGACCGACATAGCGGAGGTCCGCGAAGTAACGGATGGTGCGCCGCCCCGGCGGGATGCCGTCCGCCGCCAGTGCCGCATCGAGGTCGCGCGCCAGCGCCCGCAGCCGCGCGGACACCACCTCTGTCGCGATCGCGTCCAGCGCCGCGAGGTGGCTCGCCTGGGCGTTGTGGCGCATGTTCGACATCAGCAGGCCGAGCGCCGCGAAGACGCCCGGCCGCGGGGGCACGATGACCTGCCGGATACCGAGCTCGCGCGCCATCAGAGCCGCGAAGATCGGCCCTGCACCGCCGAAGGCGACCAGCGAGAACTGCCGGATATCATGCCCGCGCTCGATGGTCAGCGCGCGGATCGCTTGGCGCATCTGCGCATTCGCGACCGCCACCATGCCGAGCGCCGCCTGGTCCACGCCGAGGCCGAGCGGAACCGCCACCGCGTCGCGGATCGCGGCCTCCGCCGCGGCAGGATCGAGCGGCAGGTCGCCACCGGCGAAATCCGCGGGATCGATCATGCCGAGCGCGAGCGTCGCATCCGTCAGCGTCGGCTGGGTGCCGCCCTTGCCGTAGCAGGCGGGGCCCGGCATCGAGCCCGAGGATTGCGGTCCGACATGCAGCGCGCCGGCATGGTCCACCGTGGCGATCGAACCGCCACCGGCCGAGATGGTCTCGATATCCAGCATCGGCAGGCGCAGCGGCTGGTGGTTCACCTCGCGTTCGTTCGAAGTCCGCGGCGCACCGCCGACGATCAGCGAGAAGTCGGCGGAGGTGCCGCCCATGTCGAAGCCGACGAGATCCTCGACGCCGATCGTGCGCCCGAGCGCAGCGGCTGCGATGACCCCGCCGGCGGGGCCGGAGAGCAGCATCGTCGCGGGGTTGCGCCGCATGGCCTCCGGCGTCGCCACGCCGCCATCGCTGCGCATCAGCAGCAGCGAACGCAGCCCGATCCGGTCCAGTCCCTGCTGGAGCGAGCGCACATAGCCGTCCACCGCCGGCCCCACATAGGCAGCGGCGGCGGTGGTGTTGGCACGTACGTATTCCTCGATCTGCGGGTTGATGTCGCAGGAGGCGTAGATCTTCGTCGCCGGCAGAGCCGTCGCCAGGGCTTCCGCCAGCCGCCGCTCATGCGTTGGGTTGAGATAGCTGAACAGCAGGCAGATCGCGACCGAGGCCGGCTGCGCCGCGCGGGCCACGGCGGTGATGCGGGCGATCTCGGCGTCAGTCAGCGGCTCCACCACTTCGCCGAAGGAATCCACGCGCTCCCGCACCTCGAGGGCGGCCGAGCGCGGCACCAGCGGATCGGGTCGCGACTGGCGCAGCGCGTAGGTCTTCGGGCGGCGCTGGTTGCCGATTTCCAGCACGTCGCGGAAGCCCGCGGTCGTGATGAACAGCACCGGCCCACCGCGCCGCGTCAGCCACAGATTGGTCGCGATGGTGAAGCCATGGACAAAGCGGCCGATCTCCGCCGGCGCGAGCCCCGCGCGGTCGGCAATGCGCTGCACGCCGCCCAGGATGCCCTCGGCCGAGTGCCGCGTGGACGACACCTTGTCCACCAGGATGCGGCCGGTCCCGCTGTCGAAGAGAACCAGATCGACGAAGGTGCCGCCCACGTCGGAAGAGAGATGCTGCATCGCGGCCCCAGAGTTCAAGTCGGATTGCCCGGCACGACGCCGGGCGCTATCCGTCCGTCAGCGAGGACGGACGTCGTCGGCGAGGAAGGATTCGTTCGCGCGGGTGGTGAAGGTCAGATTGCCTCGTGTCGCCACCACCACGCTCTGCATGTGGATGGGAATCACGGCCAGATCCGCCATGATCATCTCCATGACCTCGGCCTGCATGCGATGGCGCTGGGCGCGGTCCATCGTCGTGTTCGCGGCAATGATGCGCTGATCCACCGTCGGGTTGGAGTAGTTGCCGAGGTTCCAGGTGCCCATGCCGTTGCCCCGCGTGTGGATGGCGTTCTGCAGCACGTCCGCCTCACCGCTCCCCGCGGCGCTCCAGCTCGACAGCATCATGCTGGCACGATCGCCGGCCTGGTTGGTCACCAGCGGGAAGAAGGCGGCGCTCGGCATCACCTGCACCTCGGTGCGCACGCCGATACGCGTGAACATCTGGCCAACCGCCTGGCAGATCCGCGCATCGTTGACGTAGCGGTCATTGGTGCAGTGGATGGTCAATTGAAAGCCGTTCGGATAGCCGGCCTCGGCCAGCAGGCGCCGTGCCGCGGCGGGGTCCGGGGCGGTCACGGGGATGCGGCTGCTGTAGCCGCCGAACCCCTCCGGCACGATCTGGCCGCTGGGGAAGGACATGCCGTCCATCACGCGGTCGCGGATCGCGATGCGGTCGATGGCGAGCGAGAGCGCCTGGCGGACCCTGAGGTCGCGCAGCGGGTTCGTCGTCAGCGCCTCGCCATTCGGGCCTCGGACGAAGGGCGTGACCGCGCGCCCGGTGTCGGGGGTCAGGTGCACGCCGCGGTCGGATCGGCCGACATGGATGGCGAAGCGGTTGTCGCCGCGGATGCGCGCGATGTCCTGTGGCGCGACGCCGTCGATCAGGTCCACGTCGCCGCCGAGGAGCGCCGCGGTGCGGGCGGCGGGATCGGCGATGAAGCGGAAGGTCACGCGCTCCCAGGCCGAGCGACGGCCCCAGAATGTTGGGTTGCGCTCCACCACCAACCGGTCGCCCGGCGCGAAGCGGACAAAGCGGTAGGGGCCGCTGCTGACATTGCCCGCCGGCGTCGCGAAATCCGCCTGGGTCGCGCTGCGCGCGAGCGAGGCCGGGATGATGAAGACCTGCGTCAGCGCATTCGGCAGGGTGGGGACGGGGCGGCTCGTCACGATGCGCAGCGTGCGCGCATCCACCGCGACCATCTCGGTCACGCCCGCGAAGAGGCCGGCATAGGACCCCGCCGCATTCGGCAGCGTCCGCGCGCGTTCGTAGGAGGCGATGATGTCGTCCGGCGTGATCGGCTGGCCGTTGTCGAAGCGCAACCCCTCGCGCAGCGTGAAGACCCAGACGAGGTCACCGTCGTTCCGATAGGATTCGGCCAGCCCCGGTTGCGGCTGGTCCAGCCTGTCCAGTTCCAACAGGGAGGACAGGTAGTGGCTGTAGAAGGTGCCGGTCGAGGAGGACCAGCGGTAGTGCGGATCCGGCACCGCCTCCGTTCGGCTGCCGATGGTCAGCTCCTGCGCGCAGACCGGGACCGCGGCCGCGCCGAGCGCCAGGGCGGACGCGGCGGCAAGGGACAGGGCGCGGACGCTGCGCCCGAAGCGGCGAACTCCAGGAATCATGGCGATCGGCCCTTCGGCGTGGTTGTCTGAGCGAACGGTTGATGACGAGGCAGGGCACGCATAGTGCCAGTGCCGCGCAATCGATGGGGCCAAGGCCCGAACAAGCCACGGGAGAACGGGCTTGGTCGGCTTGAATGTTGCATGGCAGCATGCCCGTGCGGACCGCGCCTGGCCGAGGGTGCATGCCCCAACACGCCTGTCGGGCGCCCGCGGAGGTGATCGTGCTCGAAGTATTCCTGCGCATCGACAAGGCAGCAAGCGGATCGCTGCAAGCCAAGTTGCGGGAGCGAATCTCGGAAGCCATCGCGCGCGGGGAACTGCTGCAAGGGCAGCAGATGCCATCCACCAGGGCCCTGGCGCGCTATCTCGGCGTGTCCCGCAACACCGTCACGCTCGCCTATCAGGACCTTGCCAGCGCCGGCTACCTCACCAGCCAGGATCGCGGCGGGTTCTTCGTCGAAGGAGGCCCGGTCGCGCCCGCGGCGCCCTTGGTGGCCCCCGAGCGGCCGACCGCCGTGGACTGGGCGTCCCGCCTGGCGATGCGTCCGTCCGAACTGCCGATCCCCAAGCACCCCCGGGATTGGCGAGCCAAGCGCTACACCTTCATCTACGGCCAGCACGACCGCTGGATCTTCCCGATCTCGGACTGGCGGAAATGCAGCCGCGAGTCGCTGTCGCTGCACGACATGCATGACTGGACCGTGGACTACGTCGATGGCGACGACCCGATGCTGCTCGATGCCTATCGTCGCCGGGCCCTGCCGCGGCGCGGCTTCTCGGCCAACGAGCAGGAGATCCTGGTGACCGTCGGTGCGCAGCACGCCTTGTCGCTGGCGGCGCAGTGCCTGGTGAAGCCCGGCACTGTCGTTGGCGTCGAGGATCCCTGCTACGCCGATGCCCGCAACATCTTCCGCCTCTTCGGGGCCACGCTGCGTCCCCTGCCGGTGGACGACGGAGGTCTGATCGTCGATCACCGCCTCGCCGGCTGCGACATCGTCTATGTCACGCCGAGCCATCAATCACCGACGACCGTCACCATGTCGCCCGACCGCCAGCGCGCCCTGCTGGCCGCTGCGCGGCAGCACGACGTCGTCGTCATCGAGGACGACTACGACACCGAAAGCCGCTTCGGCCTCCAACCCAGCCCTGCCCTCAAGTCGCTCGATGAGGACGGACGCGTCGTCTACGTCACCAGCCTGTCGAAGCTGCTTTCGCCCGGTCTGCGCGTCGGCTTCCTTGTGGGACCCCGCGCCTTCATGGAGGAGGCGCGCATGCTGCGCCGGTTCGGGGTGCGCCATCCCGCCGCCAACAACCAGCGCACGGTCGCGCTCTTCCTGAAGGGCGGGCACTATGAATCGCTGCTGCGCAAGTTCCATCGGGAGTACGAACTGCGCTGGAGCACGCTGCGCCACGCGATCGGACGCCATCTGCCGGATGCCCGTGTCGCGCCGTCGCATGGCGGCAGTTCCCTCTGGGTGCGGATGCCGGAGGAGGTGGACACCGGCCGGCTCGCTGCTCTTGCCTACCAGCGGGACGTGCATATCGAGCCTGGGGCGGTTCATTTCGCCGCCCCCGATCAGCCTCAGAATTTCATCCGCTTCGGCTTCTCCTCGATCAAGGCTCATGACATCGAAGATGGCATTGCAATCCTGGCTCGTGTGCTCGATGAGATGCAGCGCGGACGAAGCGCGGCTTGACACGGCGCTGGCGCTCAAGAAACATACCGGACAGTAGGTATCTTTTGAGCGAGGCTCCGCGTGGCCCTTCCCGTACGTCGGCGTCAGGCGGACCGCAGCGCCGTGACTCGCGCGCAACTGCTGGACGCCGCCAAGGCCCTGCTCGGCGAGATGGGCTTCGCCCGTGCCACCACCGCCGACATCGCCAGGCGTGCCGGCGTCACCACCGGCGCCCTGCACCACCACTTCCCGACCAAGGAGAGCCTGTTCTTCGCTGTCCTCGACGATGCCACCGAGGCAACGGTCGCCTGCTTTCGCGACCTTGAGGATGCCGACGACGCTCTCGTCTTCGAGCAGCTGGTCCGCGCGCTCTGGCGGCTCTACGGCAGCCCGGCCTACTGGGCAGTCTGGGAGATCAACATCAACTACCGATGCGACCCGGCCCTGCACGAGCAAATTGCGCGACACCGCCGCATCACGCTGGAGCGCGTAGCGGGCGCCATCGCCGCCAACCGCAAGCTGCGCCCCGCCACACGCCGGCTGGTGCAGGAACTGCATCCCTTCATCATGTCGGCAATGCGCGGCATGTGCCTGGACGCCGTGGTCTTCCCCGATGAGGCGCGGCAGGACGATCATCTCGCCATCCTCGCCGCACTGCTGCGGCAGGAGGCCGGGCGAATCGCGCGGCCAACCGCACGCAGGGTCCAGCGGGCATGACTGCGCCCGCTGCCGCCCCGCGCGACGGGCTGCTCCGCATCGGCATCGACATCGGTGGGACCTTCACCGATTTCGCGGTCTGGGATGGCGACGCGTCGGGCTACGCGGGCGTGCGCGCCTTCAAGGTGGCCTCCACCCCGCCTCACTTCGCCGAAGGCGTGCAGCAGGGGCTGGAACGCCTGCTGGCTTCGGGCGAGCTCACCCCGGACCGCCCGGCGCTGATCGTTCATGGCACCACCGTCAGCACCAATGCCGTGATCGAGCGCAGCGGCCCGCCCATCGCGCTGCTGACCACGGCCGGGTTCCGCGACATCCTCGGCATGGCGCGGCTGCGGGTGGAGAACCCCGTGGACATGCACGCCCATCGCACCACCCCCCTGGTGCCGCGGCGCATGGTGTTCGAGGTACGAGAACGGCTGCTGGCCGATGGCAGCGTGGACCGCGCCATCGTGCTGGACGATGTCATTGCCGGGGCCGAGGCCGCGATGGCGAAGGGTGCCGTTGCGATCGCCATCTGCTTCCTCCATGCCTTCCGCAATCCGGTTCATGAACGCGCAGCGGCCGCCATCCTGGCGCAGCGCTTCCCCGGTCTGGATGTCGTGCTCTCGCACGAGGTCTGGCCGCAGCATTCCGAATACGAGCGCGCCAGCGCGACGCTGCTGAACGCCTATGCGCGCCGCGCCATGGCCGGCTATATCGACGAACTGGAGCGCTTCCTGCGCGAACGTCTGCCGCACGCCCGGCTGCTGGTCACCAAGTCCAACAGCGGCGTGATGGCGGCGTCCGAGGCAACGC
>JAYRQX010000537.1:0-3835 GCA_041910415.1 Acetobacteraceae bacterium
GTCGCGCGGGAGTTGCAGGATGCGCACGTCGACTCCCGGCGCCGAGCGCCGCACCTCCTTGATCAGCGGCGGGACGAAGATCGCCTCGCCGATGTCCGAGAGCACGAGCGTGAAGCGCCGCCGCGCGGTCGCGGGCCGCGGCGCCGCCCGGCAAGGCATCCAGCGCCTCTTCGAGCGGGCGCCGCTTCTCGAGCACCCCTGACAGGAGGGCGAGGGCGGCCTTGCGGACGGGCTGACCGCGAAGGGGACGACGGGGCGACGCGGAATCGGACATGAATGCGGTGCTTCATTGCACCGCGCGGAGCGAAGGGCCAGCGCCGATCGTGCGCTGGCCTTGCGGGTCAGCCCGCCTTGCCGGGCCGCGTCGGATCAGACACCAGCCGGTTCTACTTTTCCGTCCACCCCGCGTCACGGAGCGCGGATTTGGCGTGGTCGGCCATGTCCTTTGCGGCCTGCGTCACGGCCTCGCGCGCGCCATGCGCTGCCTCCTGCACCATGCCAGCCACGCCGTCGCGGGCCTCGGTGCCGCTGGAGCGGAGGCTTTCATAGCCCTCCTCCGCGGCTTCGCGCGCCTGGTCCATCAGGTCCTCGCGCGCATCGCCCATCAGCCGATCCTCGGCCTCGGTGCCCGGCACCAGCGCGCCGAACGCCGCGCCGAGCACCAGACCCAGTGCGCCCAGCAGCAACGGTTGTTCCCGCAGCACCCAGCGCAGGCCGCGGTCGGCCTGCCGGCGGACATCCCCACGATTGCCCATCATCGAAGACAGGCCCTCGCCCGCGGGTCCCGCGGCATGGGTCACGCGACGATAGGCGGCGCTGGCCATCTCGCCCACCTGGCTCGCCGTCTCGCGGGCACTGTCGGCCACGCCGCCCGCGGCCTCGCCCAGGCGCTCCACAGCCCCGGAGAGGTTCTCCCGCAGGCCCGGGGCGGCTTCGCCCACGGCCTCGGAGGTGCGGCCCGCGAGGCGCCCCGCCTTGCCCTGCATGCGCGCCCTGCGGGGCCTGCCGTCCGGCCCCGTGGTCCGGCGACGGCCATGCTCGTGGTCGTCCCCATCGTCGTCGTGGCCGTCGTCGCGACCGCCGCCGCTGCGACCCGAAAACATCATCCATCCGACGCCGGCGCCGATCAGCATGAGCGGCATCGGGTTCTCGCGCATCACGCGACCCATGTTGCGCATCATATCCGGTGCTCCCAATTCCCTCGCATGGTCGAGGACCTGTTCGATCAGCTGGCCGGGCGACGCGCGGTCCCTCAGCGCCTCCAGCGTATCCCGCAGTTCGTCGCGCGCGCGCTCCACGTCGCGCTCGATCTCCGCGCTGCTGCGCGTGCCCGGATCGGTCGTGATGCTCATAGAACCTGCTCCTTCGCCACCTGCGCGTCACGCGCGAGCTGTTCCGCCGTCCGTTCCGGCACGAGATTGCTGGCCTTGAGCTGCGACAAGCCCGTGCGGATCAGCAGCCAGCCCAGCAGCGCGGCGACAACGCCCACGATCAGCAGCCCCCAGCCCGGCGCGATGTGCAGCAGGCGCGAGACGCTCGCCGCCGCGGCCAGCAGCAACAGCAGGGTGGCACCGAGCAGCATCGCGACGCCGGCGCCGAGCTGCGGGATCGCACCTGCCGCCTGGCCGAATTTCTCGCTCATCTCCGCGCGGGCGAGCTGCACTTCCTGGCGGAAGAGAGTCGTCACCTGCGCGACGGCATTGGTGAACAGCTCCGGTACGGAACGGTTCGCATCAGACGGCCGGACGGCGTCCGGCGGTCTGCTGGTATCGGATGCCATGGCCAGTCAGCCCGTGCCGCCGCAGGGCGCGCCGGGCTCATCCCGCGGGCGCGCCACCGCACCGCCCTCGCGGTTCGTGGTGTCGCGCGTTCCGTGGCCCATGATCCCGCCGCGATGGCGGGCGCTGAGCCCGGAGGGGAGCGACGACCTGGCGAAGCGCGCGACGGCGAAGCCCGCCAGGGCAGCGGCGCCGAAGAACGCCATGGGCTGGCGCCGCGCGAGATCTTCCAGGCTGCCGACCAGTTCGCGCGGCCGATGGTCACGCACCGACCTTGCCATTCCGTCCACGTATGCCGCCGTTGCTGCTGCCGCCGCCGCCGCAGTCTCCTGCACATAGCGCGCCATCCAGGGCGCGCTGTCCTCGATCTTGTCCGCGGCGCGGCGGATGGTGCGCGCCAGCCCCTCGGCCTGGCGGACGCCCGCGTCCTTCCGCTCTTCGGCGATCTCGCTCAGCCGCGCCTCAGCGGATTCGACGACCGACGCACCCTGCGCCTTCATCTCCTCGAACACCGCGGTGGCTTCTTCCCGCAGACCACGCGCCTGTTCCCGCGGCTTGTCGCGCACGGCCTCGGCGCCTTCGCGTACGCCCTCCATGGGCTCCTGGCCTGACCTTCCCGTGCTTTCGCGCTTGCTCATGGCGCAACCTCCTGTTGCAGACGCGCCTTGGCGGGCAGCGCGGTCTGGCGACGTGTGGGGGCTACAACACCCGAGATGCTTCCCGGTTCCGCACACGGCGAAGCGTGTGGGCGGCCCCGATGGAAGCGCCGGGCGGCCCGTGCTAGACGCCCGCGCCATGCAGCCCGGCAGGACAGGTTTTTTGGACGCGCTGCCGGAGACGCGCAGGCCGTTTCTCTGGCTCGCCTTGCTGTGCCTTGCACTCTGGCTGCCGGGCTTCTTCACCGTTCCGCCTTCGGACCGCGACGAGAGTCGCTTCGCCCAGGCGACGCGGCAGATGGTGGACAGCGGCGACTATGTCCGCCTGGCGGTGGGGCGGGAGGAGCGGAACAAGAAGCCCGTCGGCATCCATTGGGCGCAGGCCGCGACCGTGCATGCGCTGGAAGCGATGGGCGTGCCGGGCGCGCGGGCGCACATCGCCGCCTACCGCCTGCCGTCGCTGATCGGCGCGCTGCTGGCCGTGTTCGCGACGTTCCATTGGGGGCGTGCGCTGGTCGGCCGGCGCGCTGCCTTCGTCGCCGCGGCCATGCTCGCGCCCTGCATGGTGCTGGTGGTCGAGGCGCATATCGCCAAGACCGACGCCGCGCTGCTGGCCACGGTCGCCGCGGCGATGGGATTGTTCGCGCGCGCCTATCTCGCGCCCGCCGCCTTCACCGCGCGGCAGGCGGCGGCCTTCTGGGTGATCCTTGGCATCGGCGTGCTGCTCAAGGGGCCCATCACGCCCATCGTGCCGCTGATCGCGGGTGTCACTCTGGCGATCGTGGATCGGGGTGCACCCTGGCTGCGGTCGCTTCGGCTGGGCTGGGGCATCCCGCTCATGGTGGCGATGGCGGCGCCCTGGTTCGTCGCGATCGGCATCGCGACCAATGGCCGCTTCTTCGCCGAGGCCGTGGGCGGCGACATGATCTCCAAGGTCGGCAGCGGAGAAGAGAACCACTGGGGTCCGCCCGGCCTCTACACGCTGATCTTCGGCATCACGGCCTTTCCCTCCGCCTGGATCGTGATCCGCGCGCTGCCCTTCGTGTGGGCCGACCGGCTGCGGCCGGAGGTGCGCTTCCTGCTCGCCTGGGCCGTCCCCGTCTGGCTGATGTTCGAGGCCTTCGCGACCAAGCTGCCGCACTACGTGCTGCCGGCCTTCCCCGCACTGATGCTCCTGGGCGCGCGCTGGGCCATGGACCCGCTGCGGCGGGAGCCGCCGCGCTGGCTGCGCTGGCTGTCCGATGCGACGCTGGTCGGCGTTGCGATCGGCCTTGGCGCGGCGGCGCTGGGTCTGGGCGTGATGATCGAGCGACGGTTGATCGTCATTGCCTTCGGCGCCATGGCACTGATTGCCGGCGCCGTGCTCGCCGTCGTCACGCTGCGCACGGCGCGCGGCGGGCA
>JAYRQX010000538.1:0-1500 GCA_041910415.1 Acetobacteraceae bacterium
GCAGGCTCTACTGGATCTCTTCCCGCGCGCATCTCCTGCCCGAAGGAGCGGACCGCGCCATGCTGGCACTGGCCGTCGCGGTGGGGCCGCATCGCGCGACGCTGATCGTGCAGCGCGTGCTGAGGCTGGAGGAAGACGGGGTGCTCGATCCGGCGACGCTGCCGTCCTTCACGCCCGGGACGGCGCGGGCGCTGGAAGCCGCGCTGGATGCGGCGCGCCGCGCGGCGGACGGTTAGCAGGCTGCGGAAGAACTGGGCGGGTCGGCGGACCGGCGTCTTTTCGCGCAGGCTGCGTCCACGGGTCGCCCCGTGGCAAGGCGCTGCCTTGCCGCCACATCGGGTCTGCGCCGCGTCGTGCACGACACTCGCTCGCCCATCCCCGGCCGCCAGGTCTTCCGCAGGCTGCTAGGGCGGCACCGCCACGCAACCGTCACCGCGGCGCGTGTAGGAGGCGACGCGGTCGCCCGCCATTTCGAAGGTGACGCTGCAACTCGGCGGTGGATAGACATAGGCCGGGCCGCCGAAGCCGATGCCCGAGCCCACACCCACCCCGCGGCTGAAGCCGAAGCCGCCGATGCCGAAGCCGAAGGTCGGCTGGATCATGGCAGGCTGCGCCTGGCCGAGGCGGTCGTATTGTAGGAAGCGCCGGCCTTCCGCGATGAAGACCTGGTCCGGCACGCCGAGTTGGCGGACCAGCTCGATCTCCGGCACGCCCACGAAGGCGTTCATGCGCTGCTGGAAGCCGGCCGGCGTCGCGCAGGCGGCGAGCGCCAGGAGAGGCAGGAGACGGGCGATCCTCATGCCGCGATTATGGGGGAGCCGCAGCGCCCCTTCCAGCGCGATCAGTGACCCCCGCCGAGATAGGCGTCTCGCACTTCCGGCATGTCCAGCAATTCACGCCCCGTGCCGGCCAGCGCGATGCGCCCGGTTGTCAGCACATAGCCGCGATGGGCGAGGCGTAGCGCCTGGTTCGCATTCTGCTCGACCAGCAGCACGGTCAACCCGTCCACCCGGTTCAGCTCGGCGATCGTGGAGAAGATCTGCCGCACGATGAGCGGCGCCAGGCCGAGCGAGGGCTCGTCCAGCAGCAGGAGCCGCGGGCGCGACATCAGCGCGCGGCCGATCGCCAGCATCTGCTGCTCGCCGCCCGAGAGCGTACCGCCGCGCTGCGCCTCGCGTTCCCGGAGGCGCGGGAACAGATGGAAGACGCGCTCGATCCCCGCGTCCGGGTCCTGGCCCACGACCTCCGCGCCCATGACCAGGTTCTCGCGCACCGTCATGCGCGGGAAGATGCGCCGGCCCTCCGGCGACTGGGCGACGCCACGGCGCATGATGAGATGCGTGGGCTGGCGGGTGATGTCCTCGCCGTCCAGCAGCACGCGGCCGGCGGAGGCCTGCGGGTCGCCGCAGATGGTCATGAGCAGCGTGGACTTGCCCGCGCCGTTGGCGCCGATCAGAGCGACGATCTCGCCGCGGTTCACGCTGACGGACACGTCGCGCA
>JAYRQX010000539.1:0-2414 GCA_041910415.1 Acetobacteraceae bacterium
CCGCGGCGCTCGGCTACACCATCGGCACGACGCGCATCGACGGGCTGCTGCGCTGGCGCGGCAATGTCGCGGGGCTCGACAACGTGCCGCAGGACGACCCCAACTACACGGGCCGCGACGACAACTGGTTCGGCTTCGTCCGCGGCGCGACCACGGTCTTCGACGGGCGCTGGACCACGGCGCTCCGCCTGTCCGGCAGCCAGGACCGGCGGACCTATGTGAACCTGGAGGACCGGATCAGCGCCGCGACGGCCGATGACTACTACCGCGGCCGCAATGCGATGCTGGACTGGTCGAACATCCTGCGCGTCGGCGATGTGGGGCCGCTGCGCGACACGGTCTTCACCTTCGGCGCCACGCATCAGTGGGAGGAGGTGCTGAGTGCCGCGGGATCGTCCTTCTTCCGCACGACGGTCGATGCCTCCCAGCGCAGCAACGCCCTGCAGGCGGGTGCGCAGACCAGGCTTCTTGACCGGCTGGACCTGACCTTCGGCGCCCGCCAGGACATCCCGGACGGCTATGAGGGTGCGACGACCTGGCGCGTCGGCGGCGTGCTGCAACTGCCCGAGATCGCGTCGCGGCTGCGCGCCTCGGTCGGCACGGGCTACAAGGCGCCGTCGCTGTTCCAGCGCTTCGGCGAGATCCCGGGCTTCTTCCATGGCAACCCGAACCTGCGGCCGGAGAACAGCACGTCCTGGGAAGCGGGGATCGAGACGGATCTCGGGCGCTTCGCGACGGCCTCCGCGCTCTATTTCGACAGCCGCTTCCGCAACCTCATCAACTTCGACCCCACCTTCAGCACGCTGACCAATGTGGACCGCGCGCTGATCCGCGGCGCGGAGATCGGGCTGACGCTGCGCCTCGCGCCGAGCTTCACCACGACCTTCGCCTGGACGGTGATCGAGGCGAAGGACCTCGCGACCGGGGAGCCGCTGCCGCGCAGGCCGCGCAATGTGGGCAGCCTGGAAATCCGCTGGCAGCCGCTGCCGCGGCTGGTGGTCTCGCCGGAGATTCTGTTTACCGGACGATCGCCAGAGGGTGCCTTCGCCGCGTACAACAACGACGGGACGGCGATCACCACGCGCAGTTGGAACGACCCGGGCGTGGTGGTCAATCTCGGCGCGCAATGGCGGGTGAATGAGCGGGTGGCGCTCTATTTCGCGGGGCGGAACCTGACGAACAGCCGCTACGAGCCGGCGAATGGGTATGTGATCCCCGGGGCGAGCGCGCTGATGGGGGTGCGGTTCGGGTTGTAGAGGCGCGCAATTGCCCCCACCCCGGCCCTCCCCCGTTCGCTTCGCTCACAGGGGAGGGAGGCTCCCTCCCCTGCGAAGCGGGGGAGGGTTGGGGTGGGGGCAGTGCGTCAGAACCGCTCCGCCCGATAGGGCGCCGGGTCGGTGAAGGGCGTCTCGCCCATCATCATCGCGCCCAGCAGCCGCCCCGTCGTCGGGCCCAGCGTGAAGCCCTGATGGGCATGGCCGAAGGCGCACCAGGCGCCCTCATGCCCCGGCAGCCTGCCGATCACCGGCAGCATGTCCGGCGTGCAGGGCCGCGTGCCGAACCATGGCTTCGGATCGACGCGCTCGCCCAGCGGCAGCACGGTGCGCGCCACCGGCTCCGCGCGTTCGAGCTGCACGGGCGTCGGCGCGGCCTCCAGATCGGCGAACTCGGCGCCCGTCGTCAGCCGCACGCCCGCGCGCATCGGCACCAGCACCAGGCTGTTCGGCGTGTCGATGATGGGGTGGTTCAGCACCGCATTGCCCTGCATGCGGTAATGCATGTGGTAGCCGCGCTTGCCGAAGAGCGGCGGCGCATAGCCGAATTTCTTCGTCAGTACGCCCGCATGGGCGCCGAGCGCGATGACGACTTCCTGCGCCTCCACGGGCCCATCCGCCCCCTGCACGCGCCAGCCGGCGCCGGCGCGCGCCAGCGTCATCGCGTCGCCGCGCAGGATGCGCCCGCCCTCGGCCTCGAACATCGTCGCATACGCCATGACGAGGCCGTGCGGATCGATGCAGGAGAGCGGGTCCGTCCAGTGGATCGCGCCGGCGCGGCGGACCATCAGATGCGGCTCGGCCGCCGCCAGCGCGTCACCATCGAGCCGCCGGTAGTTCACGGCGTGGTCGCGATGCGCGCGCTCGGCTTCCTCGGCTGCCTCGTCCAGCCCCTTGGCGTCGCCATAGATGCGCATCCAGCCGACCGGGCGGAGCAGGTCCATGGCCGGCGTGCCGCGCGCGAATTCCAGGTGGTCGTCGAGGCAGGATTCGATCAGCTTCGCATAGGCGGCGCAGATCGCCGCGTAGCGCTCGGGTTCCGAGTTCCACCAGTATTTCAGCAGCGGCGTCGCCAGCCCCGGCAGCGCCGTCGGGTGATAATGCACGTCGATCGAGCGGTTGCGCGCGACGCGCGCGACC
>JAYRQX010000540.1:0-2716 GCA_041910415.1 Acetobacteraceae bacterium
CTGCCGTCGGCTCCTCGCTGCGCCCTGCCGCCAGTCGCAGCACGGCGCGCAGGTCCTGGGCCAGCGTCTCGAAGCAGCCGGCGGCCAGCCAGTGCTGCGACTGCTGATAGATCGCCGCCCAGGGTGGCAGGTCGTTGGGCATGGCGCGCCAGGCGATGCCGTAGCGGATCACGTAGCGCAGACCGTTGAACAACTCCCGCAGCGGATGGTCGCGCTGCGCCGCGTCCTCCCGCATCAGGGTCAGATAGGGCACCACCAACGACCATTCGTCGTCGGTCACATCAGACGGATACGGCTTGCGGGCATCAGGCATCCGCCTCCATTAAGCCTCGGCTGCCCAAAAGTACATAACAGGCTCTAGAACTGGCGCGCGTTCATGGTCTGGCCGATCAGTGGCGCGACGGCGTTGGCGAGCGTCGAGAACAGCGCGGTCTGCTCGGCATTCGGCTCCCGCGTGCAGGAGATGACGGCGGTCCAGACCACGCGGTTCGTCGGACGGTCGCGCAGTTCCACGAAGGCGGACAGGCGCACGGGGTTGGGCCGCGCGGGGCGGCGCACGCTCGGCACGCCCTGCATCCAGTGCAGGTCGTCGCTGTCGTGGAACATGGAGCCGCTGAACATGTCGGCGACGCCCCCCGCGCTCGGCCCGCCGAGCCCGTCGCGCGAGACGCCGCCGCGCCAGGAAATCTGGAAGGGCGCATCGTCGCGCACCTGATGGCCCGTGCGCTGCAAGGCCGCGACGACGGCGTCGCGCAGCCGTTCCTCGCTGCGCGTGTCGGCGCGGCCGAGGATGGCGATGGCGGCGTTGCGGGGCACGGGGGTCAGCGTGTTCGTCGTGACATAGCCGGGGCAGGGATGCTGGGCCATGGCGGGGGCGGCCAGGCCGGAAAGCCCGAGCGCGAGGAGCGCGAGAGAGAGGGTGCGGGCCATGGGGTTCCTCCTGCCGGCGGATGCTTGCGCGATCCCTAGCGTATTTCATTCGTCCTGTAGAGCGGGCGGCCTGCGCTAGGGTGGGACCATGACCAACCCGTCCACCCTGATGCATCCCGCACCGCGCGTCTTCGCCACCATCACGCCGTCAGGCAACACGGTGGTGGAGCGCACGACGCAAGCCATGCTGGCCGGCGTGCCCGGGGTGGCGCCGGTGTTTTCCCGCAGCCCCGTGCATGGGACGCGCGATCCCTTCCCGGATGCCTACGACTGGGACGCCATGCTGCGCGCGGCGGAACTGCTGTCCCATGCCGCGCCTGGCGTGATCCTGTGGAACGGCAGCAAGGCCGGTGCGATCGGCTTCGACCTGGACCAGGCACTCTGCGCGCGCATCACGGAGCGGACGGGGATCGCGGCGGAGACGTCTGCGCTGGTGCTGGAACGGCTGTTGCGGGCGCGGGGCATCACGCGCATCGGCTTCGTGACGCCCTATGCCGATGCGTATCAGGCGAAGCTGGTCGCGGCCTTCGGGCGCGCGGGGTTTGTGGTGGTTGGCGAGAGCCATCTGGGGATGACGGACAACCTCTCCTACGCCGCGGTGCCCTATGCGACGATCCTGGACCAGGCGCAGCAGGTGGCGGTCGCGAAGCCCGAGGTGATCATCGCCTGGTGCACGAACTACCCGGCGGCACCGGTCGCCGCGGCAGCGGAGGAGGCGACGGGCGTGCCGTTCTGGGATGCGACGGCGCTGGGGGTGAAAGGTGCCTGCGAGCGGCTCGGCGTGGCCGGCCCGGATGCCGAATGGGGCAGCCTCTTCGCGGCGTCCTAGGCCTGCTTCCGCTCGATCAAGCTCCGCCGGATCTTCCGCCCCCGCTTGATCCGGTCCTCGATGAACTCCGCCTGCCCGTAGCGGATCGCGCGGCCAAAGGCGAGCGCGTCCTCGCTGAAGCGCGCCAGCATCTCCAGCACCGCCTCGCGATTGTTCAGGAACACATCGCGCCACATGTCCACGTCGCTCGCCGCGATGCGCGTGAAATCGCGGAAGCCGGAGGCGGCGAATTTCAGCACCTTCTCCTTCGTCTCTTCCGCCAGATCGTCCGCCGTGCCGCAGATGGTGAAGGCGATCAGGTGCGGCAGGTGTGAGACCGCCGCCACCACCTTGTCATGCGTGGTCGGGTCCAGCGTCTCCAGCATCGAACCCGCGCGGCGCCACAGCTCCGCGACCTTCTCCACTGCCGCGGGATCGCTGTCCGGCAGCGGCGTCAGGATGCAGTAGCGGCCTTGGAACAGCTCCGGGAACCCGGCATCCGGTCCCGAATGCTCCGTGCCCGCCATCGGATGCGCGGGCACCAGATGCACACCTTCGGGCAGCAGCGGCAGCACGTCGCGCACGACGCTGCCCTTGGTCGATCCCACATCGGTGACGATCGCGCCGGGCTTCAGATGCGGCCCGATCACCGCCATCACATCGGCATAGACGCCGACGGGCACGCAGAGGATGACGCAGTCCGCGCCTTCGACGGCGCGCGCCATCTCGGGCTCCACCTCGTCCACGATGCCGAGTTCGCGCACGCGCGCCAGCGTCTCCGCCCGCCGCGTTGTCGCGACGACGGTTCGCGCGATATCACCCCGCTGCTGCGCGACGCGCGCCAGCGAGGACCCGATCAGCCCGATGCCGACCAGGCAGAGCCGATCGAAGAGAGGTTCAGCCATGGCCGGCCATGAAGGCGGTCAGCGCGTCGGCGACCATGGTGCACTCCTCGGCCGTGCCGATGGTGATGCGCAG
>JAYRQX010000541.1:0-1927 GCA_041910415.1 Acetobacteraceae bacterium
CCGTCGCGCGCATCATCGCCGAGCCCATGGGGCGCAGCCTCGGCCAGCCGGTCGTCGTGGACAACCGCCCCGGCGCGAACGGCACGGTCGCGATCAACTACCTCAAGCAGCAGCGACCGGATGGTTACACGCTGCTGCTGCCGGGCGTCTCGCAACTGTCCTTCAACCCGAACCTCTATCCGAACCTGCCCTATGACGTCGCCCGCGACTTCACCTATGTCGCACCCGTCACCGACGCGCCCTTCATCCTGCTCGCCAGCAGACGATCGGGCATCACCAGCGTCGCGCAACTCCTCGAGCGCGCGCGGGCCGAGCCGGGGCGGCTCACCTATGCCAGCGCGGGCATCGGCAACTCCACCCATCTCTCGGTCGAGATGATCGCCGATCGCGCCGGCGTGCGCTTCACCCATGTCCCCTATCCCGGCACGGGCCAGGCGCTGACGAGCGTCATCAGCGGCGAGACGGATATCATGATCATCGTGCTCGGCGTCGCGCTGGGCCAGGTGCGCTCGGGCCTCGTCACGCCGCTCGCGCTGGTCGCCGAGCGCCGGCTGCCGGTGCTGCCCGACCTGCAGACGCAGACGGAAGCGGGCATCGATGCCCCCATCATGCCCGGCTGGTTCGCGCTGGTCGGACCGGCCGGCATGCCTGCGGCCGTGGTCGCGACGTTGAACGCCGCGGTGCAGGCCGCGCTTGCCGAGGAGGCCGTGCAGCGCCGTCTCGCCGATGGCCAGCTCATTCCCCTGCCGGGGTCCGCGGAGTCGCTGCGGCAGCGGATGGAACGGGACGGCGCCGTCTGGGGCGAGTTCATCCGGCGCCGCGGGCTGCGCCCCGAATAGCGTCACCGCTTCGGGTTGCATCCGGGAGGGTGGCTGCCGCGTTCCTTCCACAGCGCGCCCCGCCCCGCGGGGACCGGACGAAGGAGCGTCCCCATGGACCTGGATCTGCGACTGCAGCGGCTGTTCGATCGCGTCGAGCTGGTGAGCGGTATCGGCACACCGGGGCTTGGCCAGATGTGCGTCATGTCCTTCGCCGCCTGCCTGGCGGGGGAGGGCCATACCGACCACCCAAGCGGCGTTTCCCTGGTCATCCGGAGCTTCGCCATCCTGCTGAACGACCAGATGCCCGCGGAGATCCGCCAGCGCCTGAAGCCCTTCGCGCCGCGTGTCCTCGGCACCAATGACGGACACGACACGCTGCGCGCCGAGCTGCTCCGCAGCGCCCTGATCGAGCGGCTGCTTCCTCGCGCCACCGCCAGGGCGGCGCCGCGGAGCATCCCGGAGCTCGCCGGCCGCATGGGCCGCTTCTGGCGCGGGCTGCGCAGCCGGCATCACCGCCTGCAGATGCAGAAGATGCTGCAGCGCGCCGAGCAGAGCTGCCGTCCGGGCCATGAGCTCAGGGGCACGCAGCTCGCGCATGCGGCCGTCTCCCTGATCAGCCTGCGGGCGCGCCACGCAGACAACCGCGAGGAGGCGGAATGGTATTGGAACGAAGCGGTGGCGATCCTCGACCGCCTCTGCGACCTCGGTGACGCGCGCCGTCCTCTCGCACTCGTGCGCGCGGACCGCGTGAAGTGGCTGGAGACGGTGCTGGAGCATCGCGGCCGCGGCCCCACGAAGGATGACCGTCTGGTGATCGCCGCCCTGGCGCAGGACGGCGTCCGGGCCTCCGGCTGATCACGAGCGGGCGCGGATGCTGGTCCGCGCCCATGGCTGGCATGGCTCTCGGGCAGCTGCGCTGCTGGCCTCCGACGGGGCGAGCGACATGATGGGCGCGCCGGCGTCTGATACGCCCTGCGGAGATGATTGACTCGTTGAGGGGATTCCCGCGGTCACGGCGGGTGTGATTCGATGTGTGCTCCTGATGGTGGAGGGGGCGATGACGGCAGCGGTGGCGATCACGCGGATGGAGTTGGACGCGTCGGGGC
>JAYRQX010000542.1:0-6476 GCA_041910415.1 Acetobacteraceae bacterium
CGACGCCGCCCGCGCAGCCCGTCTGCCGCGAGGCGCTTGGCGCCGTTGCGTCCTGGCCGCAAGCGCGCGCCATCCTGCGCCGCACCGATTGCCAGGCCGTCGACCTGCCGGCGCTCGCCGGCGCGCTGCAGGAGGCCGGGCGATACGAGGACGCGCTGCAGATCCTGGAATACGCGGTCGAGCGCGGCGTCGGGCCCGCCATGGCCATGCTGGCCCGGCTCTACGATCCCACCGGATTCCAACCCGGCCGCCCCTTCGCCGAGCCCGACATCCGCCAGGCCGCGCGCTTCTATGCGGAGGCCGCACGCGCCGGCGACAGCTCCGCCGAGGCGTCGCGCGCCGCGCTGCGCGCGCTGCTGCAAGCGCGGGCCCAGGGTGGCGACATGATCGCGGAACTGACGCTGAGGGATTACTGGCCATGATCACCAGGCGACCGCTGCTGCTTTCGGGACTGTCGCTCGCCGCCACGCCCGCGCTGGCACAGCAGCAGCCGACGCGCGGCGTGACGGGTGCGCCGCGCCAGCCGCTCGTCGTGGCGGGGCGGCGCAGCGTTCTGCAGCGCGTGTTGCTGCGCCCGGGCGCCACCATCCACGCGCGCCCCAACGCGCCGAACCCGCGGGACGGCATCGGCTTCACCGCCTTCTACATCTATTCGCGCCAGGGACAGGGCGCGGAGGAATGGCTCGAGATCGGCGCGGCGGCGAACGGGCGGCCGGATGGCTGGGTGCGCACGGACCGCACGCTGGAATGGAACCACGGCATGATCGCCGTCTTCACCAATCCGGCGGGCCGCGGCCGCAGCCTCTTCCTCTCCACCGCCGACCAGGCACGCGCCCTGCTGCGCCCGGGCGGCGCGGAGCGCGCGGAGAGCCTGCGTGCGGAGGTGATCGCGGGCCGCCCCGCGGACGGCGTGCTCGCCATCGAGCCCGATCGCTACGTGGACATCACCCGCGACTTCTATCTGCTGCCGATCCTGCGCGCCGACATGGTCGAACGCGAGATGGGCGGCCCCGTGCATGTGATGGAGGTCGCCTCCGTCCCCGCCGAGCGGCCGAACGTGCAACCCGCGACCGACGACATGCTGGCGCGCTTCCGCGCGGGACTGGTCTTCGTGGTGGACACCACCACCTCGATGCAGCCCTATATCGACCGCACGCGCGAAGCGATGGCGGACGTCATCGCGCGCTTCGGCCGCACCGCCGTGCGCGACAATTTCCGCTTCGGCGTCATCGGCTTCCGCGACAGCCGCCAGGCGCAGCCGGACGGCTTCGAATACGTCTCCCACATCTTCGCCCGGCCCGATTTCAACCTGCCGCCCGAAGCGGCGGTGGAGGCGATGCGCGGGATCACCGCGACGCGCGCCAACAACACGGGCTTCGACGAGGACCCGGTGGCGGGCCTTCAGGAAGCGATCGACCAGATCGACTGGAACGAATTCGGCGGGCGCTACATCGTGCTCATCACCGATGCCGGCGCGCGCGACGGCACGGACCCGCTCTCCACCACCGGCCTCGGCATCGCCGAGATCCGCCAGCGCGCCGCACTCCGCGGCATCACCGTGCTGACGATCCATCTGCTGACGCCCGAAGGCCGCAACGCCGGCAACCATCCGCGTGCGCGCCAGCAATACCAGGCGTTGACGGCAAGCCCCGCAGGGTCGCTCTACTACCCGGTCGAAGACGGATCCGTGGACCGCTTCCGTGCGACAGTCAGCGCGCTGGTCGAGGGCATCCTGGGCCTTGTCGCCGAGACCACCGGCCGCCCGATCGCCGAACTCCGCAGCCCCGGCGCGCAGGCGCCGACGCCGGCAGCGGAACGCATGCAGCAGCAGCTCCGCGTCGTCGCGGAGGCCATGCGTCTCGCCTATCTGGGGCGAGAGGCGCATGCGCAGGTGCCGGATGTCTTCCGCTCCTTCGTGCTCAGCCTCGACCCCGCACCGCCCGGCAACCGCGCGGTCGAAGTGCGCGTGATGCTGACGCGCAACCAGCTCTCCGACCTCTCGCAGGCGCTCACCGAAATCCTGCGCGCGGGGCGGAGCGACCGCATCGATGACCGCGCCCTGTTCCGCCAGTTGCAGACGGCACTCACGCTTGCCGCGCGCGATCCCACCCGCATCGCACGGCCCGGCACGCTCGGCCAGCTGCTCGGCGAATGGCTGGAAGGCCTGCCCTACCGCTCGCCGCTGATGGAGATGACCGAGGATGACTGGCTGACGCTCGGCGGCAGCGGGCAGACGGCGATGCTGAACGCGATCGAGACCAAGCTCCGCCTGTACCGGGCCTACAACAGCGACAGCAATCTCTGGCGCTCGCTTTCCGGCCAGCGGGATGCGGGCACGGATGTCTTTCCCGTGCCGCTTTCCGACCTGCCCTGAGTCCGCGGCGTGGCGGCGCCCATCCTGGAAGCGGAGGCGCTGGCGCGCGACCTGGGCCGAGGCGCCGATGCCTTTCGGCTGCGGGTGCCGCGCTTCGTGCTCTCGCCCGGCGATCGCGTCGCCGTGGTGGGACCTTCCGGCTACGGCAAGTCCACGCTGCTCTCGCTCTTCGCGCTGGCCCTGCGCCCGGACAGCGCGATGCGCTTCCTGTTGCACGACGAGGACGGCACGGCGCAGGACCTGATGCGTCTCTGGGTATCACGGAACGACGCGGGGCTTGCACGGCTGCGTGCGATGCGGCTGGGATTCGTGCCGCAGGTGCCTGCGCTGCTGCCGTTTCTCTCCATCGCGGCGAATATCGAGATCGCGCAGCGCCTGGCGGGACGCTGGGATCCGACCTGGACGCAGGCGCTGGTCGCCCGCCTTGGCATCGGCAAGGAACTGCACCGGCGGCCCGAGGAAGCATCCGTCGGGCAGCGCCAGCGCGCGTCCATCGCACGCGCCCTTGCCCACCGCCCCGCACTGCTGCTGGCCGACGAACCGACGGCCGCCGTGCATCCGGCGCAGGCCGAAGAGATCTTTCGCCTTCTCGCCGGCACGGCGGATGCGGGCATCGCCGTGCTGATCAGCACGCATGACGAGGCGCGCGCGGCGGAGGCGGGGTTCGAGATCCTGCGCGGCCGTCCGCAGTCCGGCGATGTTGCGCAGTCCGTCGTGGAAAGGCCCGCGCCGTGAAGCCGCAGGGCGCCTCGCTCGCGGTCAGGATCGCCTTCGCCGATCTCTGGGGCGAGGCGCGGCTCGCGGCGTTTTCCGTACTCTCCATCGCGGCGATGCTGGCGCCTCTGCTGATCCTGGCCGGGCTGCGCGCGGGCGTGGTGGAGGGCATGCGCGAGACGCTGCTGCGGGATCCGCGCGTGCGCCAGGTGCTCTCGATCGCCCATGGCAGCTTCGACCGTGACTTCCTCGCGGCGCTGCGTGCGCGGCCGGACGTCACGCATGTCTCGCCCCGGCTCCGGCAGAACTCGGGCTCGCTGCTGCTCGATCCCGGCGACATGGCGCGGCGCGTGCGCGCGCAGGTCACGCCCTCCGGCCCGGGTGATCCGATGCTGCCCGCCGGCGCGGTGCTGGAAGGTCGCAACGTCGTCGTCAGCCAGCCGCTCGCCGCGCGGCTTGGCATCGAATCGGGCGCGCGCATCACGGGCTCCGTGGGCCGCCGGGCCTGCGGGGGTGACGAGATCCTGGCTGTCGAACTGATGGTTGCGGGCGTGGCGGGGCTTTCCAGCGCCGATCGCGACGTGGTCTTCGTGCCGACGCCGCTCGCCGAGGAGATCGAGGATTGGCAGGAAGCCCGCCTCCGCCGCGACGAAAGCGGCGCCTGCACCGTGGAAGCGCCCGCGCCGCGGCAGAGCTATGCCGGCTTCCGCCTGTATGCCGTGACGATCGAGGATGTGCCGACCATCGTTCTGGCGCTGCGCGAACGCGACATCGAGACGGCGTCGCGCATCCAGGACATCGCGCCGATGCTCGCGATCGACGGGGCGCTGCTGCGCCTGCTCGCTGCCGTCGCGGGCGTGGCAGGTCTCGGATTCATTCTCTCGCTGATGGCGGGGCTGCTCGCCAACGTGCAGCGCAAGCGGCGCCTTTTCGCGGCGTTGCGGCTGATGGGCTTCCGGCGACGGACGCTGATGCTGGTCCCGGTGCTGCAGGCAGGGATCGTGGCGATGCTGGGCGCGCTGATCGCCTCGGGCCTCGCGCTCGGCGCGGCGGCCGCAATCAATGCCGGTCTGGTCGGCATCAGCATCGAAGGGGCACTCTGCACCATCACGCCGGGCATGCTCGGCATCGCCATCGGCGCGACGGTGAGCGCGGCGCTGGCGGCCTCGGCCTTCGCGGCGGCGCGGGCCGCATCGGCCGAACCCTACGAAGCCATCGGGGCCGCACCATGATCGCGCGCACGCCGCTCGCCGTGCTGCTGCTGCTCGGCACGCCGGCTTCGGCGGCCGCGCAGGCGCCGCCCACGGCCTGGGAGACGGCGCGCTGGAATCCACGCCAAGCGCGTGACGACCTTGTGCTGCCGCTGCCCTGCGGTGGGTCCATGGCGTTTCGTGAGGTGATGGTGCCGGCCGGACGCGGCGCGCTCGACGATCGGCGCATGCTGCTGGGCTCGCCGGATCTCGCGGCCGGGCCGGCGGAGTTCCAGCGCCAGGCCTATCTCGCCGGCGCCTTCCCGGCAGGCACCGCAGGCCGCCGCTTCTGGGTGGGGAAATACGAGGTCACGCGCGACCAGTATCAGGCCGTGATGGGTGACCAATGCCCCCAACCGACGCCCGAGGGCCGCCGTCCGCAGGCAGAGATCTCCTGGTTCGACGCGATCGCCTTCACCGAGCGTCTGAACGTCTGGCTGCTGGCCGAGGCGCGTGCGCGCCTGCCCGCGCAGGAGAGCGAACCCGGCTTCCTGCGCCTGCCGACCGAGGACGAATGGGAGTACGCCGCGCGAGGCGGCGCCGCGGTCAGCGAAGAGGCGTTCCTCGCGCCGACTTTTCCAATGCCGGAGGGGCGGGAGCGCTACGTGATGGCGGGCAGCCAGCTCGCCGGGAACCGCGCGCAGGCCATCGGGCAGACGCTGCCGAACCCGCTCGGCCTGCACGACATGCTCGGCAACGTCGCGGAACTCATGCTGGAACCCTATCGGCTGAACCGCGTGGGGCGGCCGCATGGGCAGGCCGGTGGCTTCGTCTATCGCGGCGGACACTACCAGCAGCCGCCCGAGGATCTGCGCAGCACTCTGCGCGTGGAACTCTCGCCCTTCGATGCGCGGACCGGCCGTGCGCGGCGCCTGCCGCAGGTGGGGTTCCGCCTGGTCATCGCGGCGCCCGCGACGCCGACGCGCGCGGATGCCGAGCGCCAGCGCACCGCCTTCGCCGAGGAATCTTCGCGCCGGCAATCCGAGGAGCGCGGAGCGGGCGAGGACCTCGCGCGCGCGCTCGCCGTGCTGCGCCAGGGCGGCAGCGACGCGGCGGTGCAGGCGGCGCTGCCGCGGGTCGAGGCGCAGATGGCGAGCATGGAGCGCGCGCGGCAGGATGCGCTGCGCGTCAACACGCGCACGCAGATCGAGACGCTGGCGACCCTCGCCGTGTCCTCGCGCGACGCGACGACGCGCGCGGCGCTGGTGCAGCAGCTGGCGCCGTCGCGCGCGGGCCTGAGCGCGGACGACCAGCGACGACTGGATGCGAGCATCGCGATCTACCGGCGGTCGGCGGAGACCGCTGCGGAGAACTACCTCGCGACGCTGCGCCGCCTGGTGGATGACGCGCCCAGGGAGATGTTCACCGAGCAGCTCGCGCTCGTGCGCCAGGACATGCGGACGCGAAACCTCGACCGCTTCGAGGTCTTCCTCGACCTAATCGAGCAGCATGCGCGCGCTGCCTATGGCGGGCAGAGGCCGACGCCGCAGCGCGCCCAGGAGGATTTTGCGGCTGTCGCCGAACGCTACAACCGGCGCATCCGCTGACGGCCCCGCACTCGCCGGGCATGCGATTTGACGGCGCGAATGCCGCGCCGCAAGCTTGCCGCGATACTGCCGCGAAGTGCAGCCCGGGACGATGGCCGCGATGCGCAAGTTCCTTGCCTTTCTGACATCCGCCCTGCTGGCGTGCCTGGTGCTCGCCTCGGCCGGTGCGGCGCAGGCGCAGGAGGCCTGGCCCGCGCGGCCCGTGCGCGTGGTCATTCCCTTCCTGGCCGGCGGCGGCGGCGATGCGGTGGGACGCGCCGTGGCGCAGGCGCTGACGGAGCGCCTGGGGCGGCCCTTCGTGGCCGACAACCGGCCAGGCGGCGCGTCCAGCCTCGGCACGGAACTGGTCGCGCGCGCGACGCCGGATGGCTACACGCTGCTGATCGTCGGGCCCAACCACGCGACGAACCCGCATCTGATGCGGCTCCCCTTCGACACCGTACGGGACTTCGCGCCGGTCTCGCTGCTGACGACGGCGCCCTATGTGCTCGTCGCCGCACCCGACCTGCCCGCGCGCAACCTGCAGGAGCTGCTGGCGCTGGCGCGCGCGAGGCCCGGGCAGCTCTCCTACGGTTCGGCGGGCAACGGCAC
>JAYRQX010000543.1:0-2339 GCA_041910415.1 Acetobacteraceae bacterium
ACGATGTGTACCGTGTCGGCACACTGGCTTCTATCCACCGCCTCTTCCGCGCACCGGATGGAACGATCCGGCTGCTGGTGCAGGGCCTGGCGCCGGGCGTGCGCGGCGCCAACCGCACCGGCCGGCCCTTCACGGGGGATTACGCGGGCAGGCTGCTCTACGGCACGCTGCTGCGCGTCGGCCTGGCGCGCGGCGAATTCCTGGAATCGCCCGATGACGGGATGGAACTGCTGGGCTGCCGGATCGCCAACGCCGTGCGCTGCGTGCCGCCCGAGAACCTGCCGACCCCCGCCGAGATCCGCACCTGCAACCAGTATGTGAAGGCGGAACTCGCGGCGCTGCCGAAGCTGCGCGTGGTGCTCGCTCTCGGCACCGTCGCGCACAACGCGCTGCTACGCGCCAAGGGCATCCCGGCCGCGCGCTTCGCCTTCGCCCATGGCGCCGTGCACGCGCTGCCCGATGGGCTGATGCTGGCCGACAGCTACCATGTCAGCCGCTACAACACCTCCACGCGGCGGCTGACGCCGGCGATGTTCGAGGCGGTGGTCGAGGCGCTGGTGCAGCGCCTGGCCGTGCCGGCCTGAACCGCCCTACCCCGCCGCGACGAGCAGCGGCGGGAAGGTGGCGGCGATGCGCTCGACATCGGAGGCCGCGTTGTAGCCGTGGAAGCTGAAGCGTACGCGCCCCCGACCGCCCCAGGCGAGAATGCCCTGCGCCTGCATGGCATCCACGATGGCGGCGTTGTGCGGCGTGTCCACGCAGATGGAAGCGCCATGCCGCGCGGGTTCGCGAGGTGTGGATGGCGTGATGCCGGCTGCGGTGAAGCGGTCGTGCAGCGCCGTCGTCAGCCCCTGCACATGCGCCTGGACGTCCGGCATGTCGAAGCGCGCGAAGTGGTCGAGCGCGGTGCAGAGCACATAGATCCCGGCATGCGAGGGATTGCCGCGCGTGAAGACCCCCGCATCGCCGCGCAGCGTCACACCTGCGCGCCAGTCCGGCCGCGCGCCTGACGCGATGGAGTACCATCCCGCGGTGGAGGGCGCCCAGCCCGGCTGCCGCGCGCGGTTCCAATACGCGATCGCGGTGCCGGTGATGCCGAGCATCCATTTGTAGGTCGCGCAGAACGCGAAGTCCGCCAGCGACGCCTCGATCGGCAGGTACCCGCTCGCCTGCGTGAAATCGACGGCGAGGATCGCGCCCACGCTGTCGGCCAGCCTGCGCAGCGCGCCGAGGTCCATCCGTTCGCCATTGAGGTAGGAGACGTAGCTGACCGCGATGACACGCGTGCTGCCATCGACCTGGGCCGCGATGCGGTCCGGCCCCGTCCCTTCCGCCAGCCGCAGCGTCGGATAATTCGCGCGCCGCGCCGCGAAGGGCGCGACCACCGACGGATACTCGTTCAGATCCACCGCGATGGTGTCGCCTTCGCGCCAGGCGAGGCTTTCGACCAGCATGGACATGCCCTCGGCCACGCTTGACGTGAACCCGATGTCGCGCGCGGGCACGTGCCAGAGCGCAGCCATGCCCTCCCGCGCGCGCTCGACCATCGCTTCCTGCCGCGCGCGGCCGCGCACGCCGTCGGCCTTGTCGGCAAGATACTGTGCGAAGGCGCTGCCCTGGGCGCGGAGCGGCGCGGTCTCCCCGCCGGCGCAGACATGGGTGATGCCCTCGCCGATGAGGAAGGCGGCGGGGTCGAAGAGCGGGCGTTCGGTCATGCCGGCAGTCTCGCCCCGCGCCGCCGCGCTGTGAAGCGCTTCATCGCCCGGCGACCCCCGCTCCGCGATTGTGTCGCATCCCGTTCTTCGGAGGGCCGGACCATGGGCATCGAAGTCAGCGTCATCAACGACAGCCATCGCGCGGGCTGGGTCTGGGCCGCGACGCACAGTGGAGAACTGCCGCTGCGGAACGTCGCGCAGATGGTGGATGCCGTCCTCAACCACGTCAGGACGTTCATGCCGCCTCCGGGGCCCAACGATGCGCTCATCTACGCCATGTCCCATGGGCGCGTGCCGATGCCCGCGCGGCCCACGCCCGGCAGCGCGCGCCTGTCGCGGCTGAACATCATGGACCATGGCGACCCGACGGGCGGCGATTTCGGCTCGGACGCGGTGGATGTCTCGAACTTCGCCAATTTCGACGCCCAGTTCCGGCGCCTGCGGCCCTGGTTCGACCAGGGTGGCTTCGTCCATCTCCAGCACTGCGAGATCGGCCAGAATGTGGGGCTGCTGCAGATGTTCGCCGATGCCTTCGGCGTGCCGGTGGTCGGCGGCCGCGGCAAGGACAACCCGGCCTATCGCACCAATTTCGGCTATTATGTCCGGGTCTACCCGGTGGTGGCC
>JAYRQX010000544.1:0-3615 GCA_041910415.1 Acetobacteraceae bacterium
CGCCGGCGCCGATCTCGATCATGTCCACGACCGGCGCGCGGATCGGCAGGCCGGAGCCGCGCTTGAAGCGATGCACGCGCGCGGCTTCCATCATGGGTGCCACGGCGGGGCGGCCATGCTCCACCAGGCAGGCCTTGGCGGTGGTGCCGCCCATGTCGAAGGCGATGGCGTCCTTGAGCCCGGCTTCCCGGGCAAACAGCACGGTCGCCAATGCCCCGCCGGCGGGGCCGGATTCCAGCAGGCGGATGGGAAAGGCGCGCGCCATCTCGGCGGAGCAGAGGCCGCCATCGGACTGCATGAGGCGCAGCGGTCCGCTGAAGCCGGCCTCGCGCAACCCGCGCTCCAGCCTGGCGACGTAGCGGTCCATCAGCGGCTGGACATAGGCGTTGGCGCAGGTGGTGATGAAGCGCTCGTATTCGCGGATCTCCGGCGCGACGTCCGACGACAGGCTGATCGACAGCGCGGGGAAGGCGTCGCGCAGGATGCGTGCCGCCTCGCGCTCATGCGCAGGGTTGGCGTAGGCGTGCAGGAAGCAGATCGCGACGGCGGTGCAGCCTTCGGCCACCAGCCGCGCGCCCGCGGCGCGCACGCCCTCGGCATCCAGCGGCGTCACCACGCCGCCGTCGTAGGCGATGCGCTCCGCGATCTCGCGCCGGCGCCGGCGCGGCACCAGCGGGTCGGGGAAGCGCAGGAACAGATCGTAGATGTCGTAGCGCTGTTCGGCACCGACCTCGATCGTGTCGCGGAAGCCTCGGGTTGTGAGCATCCCCAGCACGGCGCCCCGCCGCTCGATCAGCGCATTGGTGACCAGCGTCGTGCCATGCACGACATCCGCGAGACCGGCCGCGCCGATGCCGGCGGCGCGCAGGATGTCGGCCATGCCGGACAGCGCGCCCACGGCCGGGTCATCCGGCGTGGTCAGGCGCTTGTGCAACTGCATCGCGCCGCTGGCCGTGTCCAGCAGCACGAAGTCGGTGAAGGTCCCGCCGATGTCGAAGCCCAGGCGATGATGCGGCATGGCACGGAGCCTAGGGCGCGGCGCGCGGGGGGCCAAGCCAGGGCGCCTTGACGCACGCATCGCGCCGGGCTGCGCTGCGGTGCGGAGGGGGACATCATGGATCGCAGCGGGGACACGGCGGCGCTGATCTGGCGGCTGTGGCGGGACAGGCAACGCGTGGACGCGCTGCCGCCCGCGCTGCGCCCGGCGACGCGGGAGGACGGCTACGCCGCCCAGGCGCAGCTCGCCGGGAAAAGCCCGCATCCCATTCTCGGCTGGAAGATCGCGGCGACCAGCCTGGCCGGGCAGCGGCATATCGGCGTGGACGCGCCGCTCGCCGGGCGGCTGCTGGCCGAGCAGATGCGGGCGGAGGCGGATGTCATCCCCCTTCGCCACAACCTGATGCGCGTCGCCGAGGCCGAGTTCTGCTTCCGCATGGGCGCGGACATCGCGCCGCGCGCCGCACCCTGGTCGCAGGAGGAGGTGCTCGCCGCCGTCGCCGCGCTCCACCTGGCGATCGAGGTTCCCGATACGCGCTTCACCGATTTCGCCAGCGTCGGCGCGCCATCCCTGATCGCCGACAATGCCTGCACCGGTCATTTCGTGCTGGGCCGGGAGGTCACGCAAGAGTGGCGCGCGACGGACCTCGCCTTGCATGTGGTCGGCGCCGATGTCGGTGGGCGCTACACGCGCGACGGGATCGGCGCCAACGTGCTGGGCGACCCCCGCCTTGCGCTTACCTGGATCGCGAACGAACTCTCCGCGCTCGGCATCACGCTGGCCGCCGGGCAGGTGGTGACGACAGGCACCTGCGTCAGCCCGCTCGAGATCATCCCGGGCGACACCGTGACCGCGGATTTCGGCGCCTTCGGCCGCGTCACGGCCTGCTTCGGGGACTGAGGGGAAACGTTCCGCCGCGTCGCCCGTTCGGGCGATATGCGGGACACGTCGGACGCCACCTTCACCACAGACGTTCCCGCGCGGCTCGACCGCCTGCCCTGGAGCCGCTTCCACTGGCTGGTCTGCATCGCGCTCGGCATCACCTGGGTGCTCGATGGGCTGGAGGTGACGCTGGTCGGCGCGCTGGCGCCCGCCATCCGCGACAGCCCGTCGCTCCGGCTGAGCGAAGCCGAGATCGGCGCGACGGCCTCCGCCTATCTCGCCGGCGCGGTGGCGGGCGCGCTGTTCTTCGGCTGGCTCGCGGACCGGCTCGGGCGCAAGCGGCTGTTCACCGTGACGCTGCTCGTCTACCTGCTCGCCACCATCGCGACCGGCTTCGCCTGGGATGTCTGGTCGTTCCTGCTGTTCCGCGCGCTGACGGGGGCGGGAATCGGCGGCGAATACGCGGCCATCAACTCCGCGATCCAGGAACTCATCCCCGCACGGCGGCGCGGCGCGACGGACCTTGCCATCAACGGCACCTTCTGGGCGGGCGCGGCGCTGGGTTCGGTCGCCGCGCTCGTCGTGCTCGACCCCGCGCTGATCGATCCCGAATACGGGTGGCGGCTCGCCTTCGTCGTCGGCGGCGCGCTCTCGGCCATCGTGCTGCTGCTGCGCCGCTTCATCCCGGAAAGCCCGCGCTGGCTGATGACGCATGGCCAGCCCGAGGAAGCCGAGCGCATCGTGCGCGAGATCGAAGCCGCCGCCGCGCGCGAGCATGGCGGCACGCTGCCGCCGCCGGAATACGGCCCGATCGCGCTCCGCCACCGCGGCCATGTCGCCTTCGCGGATGTCTGGCGGGTGATGGCGCGCGACCACCGTGCGCGCACGGTGCTGGCGCTGACGCTGATGGGCAGCCAGGCCTTCGTCTACAACGGCCTCTTCTTCACCTATGCGCTGGTGCTGACGCGCTTCAACGGCGTCGCCGCCGAGCATGTCGGCTGGTTCATGCTGCCCTTCGCCATCGGCAACCTGCTCGGGCCGCTGCTGCTCGGTCCCTTCTTCGACAGCGTGGGGCGGCGGCGCATGATCACGCTGACCTATGGTCTCGCCGGCCTGCTGATGGGCGCGACGGCGCTTGCCTTCGCCGCGGGGCTGCTGGGCGCGGTGACGCAGACGCTGGCCTGGACGGTCATTTTCTTCTTCGCCTCCGCCGCCGCCTCGGCCGCCTACCTGACGGTCGGGGAGAGCTTTCCGCTGGAGATGCGCGCCATCGGCATCAGCCTGTTCTACGCGCTCGGCACGGCGGTGGGCGGCGTGGCGGGCCCATTCCTCTTCGGCGCGCTGATCGGCACGGGCGAGCGCCTGGGCGTCACGCTCGGCTACCTCTTCGGCGCGGCGCTGATGGTCGCGGCCGCCATGGTCGCCTGGCGGCTCTGCTTCGCCGCCGAGCGGCGGCCGCTGGAGGCGGTCGCGCGGCCTCTATCGGCAAGCTGACGCGGAGCGGCTAGGCTCGGGCCATGCCTGTCGCGATGGCCCTCCACGAAGACATCCTTGGCGCACCGCGAAGCCTGCCGCCGGCGCTGCGTATTCTGTACGGGCGCAGCGGGGCGATCACGGTGGATGGCGAGCCGCTGGCGGACGACTCGGCGCGGCTGACACAGGATGCCGTCACCCTCGCGGGTCGGGGCGAAGTCTGGCGCTATGAGCTCTGCGCCGTGCCGGATGCCTGGCGCGCC
>JAYRQX010000545.1:0-1606 GCA_041910415.1 Acetobacteraceae bacterium
GACCGGGTCCCGGGTGAAAAACGCCCTGCAAGGCGGTGCGACCGAGATGCTGCAAGAGGGGCCGCAGAGTGTGGCCGAGACCCTGGCGCAGAACACGACGCTGCAAGCGGTGGACCCGACGCGGGGGGCCTGGGACGAGGCGGTGCCCAACCTGTTGACCGGGGCGGTCCTGGGCGGGGTGACGGGCGGCGCGATTGCAGGGATGTTGCCCAAGGGGACGCTGGAGCGGGCGGCGGATGCCGGCGGTCAGGCTCAGGCGGCGGGCCTGCCGGCGCAACCGCAACCCAGCGCGGGGGAGGTGATTCGCCAGCAGCAGGAGCAGGCCAAGCAGCAACAGGAACTGGCCAGGCAGCAGCAGGAGGAGCAACGGCGCCTAGCGGAGGAGCAGCGCAAGGCGGTCGAGCAGCAGCAGCGCGACGCCCTCGCGGCGCAAAAGGCGGCCCAGGCGGCGGAGAAGACCCGGCAGGCGCAACTCAAGACGCAGAAGGCGCAACTGGATCTGGCAAATGCGGGCGGGGTGCCGCCGGCCAGCGTTACCGGCCTGGATACTGCGTTTAACGGTGCAGCGGGTGCTATTTCTGAAAACTTCTTCACCGGCATCTATGACGCGCTTTCCCAAGGGAAGGATACCTTTGCCGGGATCAAGGACCCCGTTCTAGCCAAAGCTAAACCGTTCTTCGCGGCGGGCTTGATCGCCAACCCGGGCGAACTGCGCGCCCTTTACGAGTCAGGCTTTCTCGACAAGGGCATAGGTGGCTGGTTAGAGGCCGCGCATGCAAGCACGAAGATGCCGGCTCCGGCTGCGGACACGGTCCCGGATGATGTCGAGTGGGGCGATCTGCCCGCGGATATCGTCGAGACGACCGACCCGCAAGGGCGCCCGCTGATCGCCGAGACCTGGCGCTCACGCGATGGACAGTACGAGTGGCGGCGGCTGATCGACCCGGATACCGGGGAGGCGGAGGAGCCGCGCGGGGTCGTCCCGGG
Source organism: Acetobacteraceae bacterium (assembly GCA_041910415.1). Lineage (GTDB taxonomy): Bacteria > Pseudomonadota > Alphaproteobacteria > Acetobacterales > Acetobacteraceae > JAYRQX01. Next base: position 988 of record JAYRQX010000545.1, read on the forward strand.
GGGCATGGCCCCGGCGCCGGGGGACGCGCTGGGGGTGGCGCCCACGGCGGCGGCGGCGGATTGGGCATTGACCGCGGAGACCGATGCGGCCCTGGCGGAGCGCCGGGCGGCAATCAGAATGGCATGGCTGGCGCCCAGGGCGGCGGTGGAGCCGGTGCGGGGCGATCCCGCCGGGCCGCGGCCGGATGCCGACGTGTGGGCGGATGAGCCCGATCTGGTCGAGCAGGTGCCGATGCCGGATGGCGAGTGGCATATCACGCGCCGCACGTCGCGGGATGGGCAGTGGCATCTTTACACCGACATCGACGCCGACGGGGTGGAGCGGAATCAGGAGGGGTGGCGGGTGCCGCCCGCGGCAGCCCCGGGCGGGGCGGGCGAGCCGATGACTCAGCCGGATGGGGCGGGCGAGCCGATGGCTCAGCCGGATGGGGCGGGCGAGCCGATGGCTCAGCCGGATGGGGCGGGCGAGCCGATGGCTCAGCCGGATGGGGCGGGCGAGCCGGTTGCGCCTGGGGCATCTTCGGTGGGCGCGGTTGAAGACGTGACGAAGACCGAGGATGAGACAATCGCTCAGCCTGATAAACCCCCGGTTATCGCGTCAGACTGGTATGAAGAGGGC
>JAYRQX010000546.1:0-2713 GCA_041910415.1 Acetobacteraceae bacterium
CATGGAGGCGCTGCGCCGGCATCTCGGCCTCGGGCCCATCGTCTCGCTCGGCACCTCCTATGGCGGCATGATCGCCATGGCGCATGCGGCGCGCTATCCGGAAGCTGTTTCGCACCTGGCGCTGATGGTGACGGCATCCCATGGCGGCTTCGTCACCCGCGCCGAGCAGATCGTCGCCGAGCGCGGCAATGCGGAGCAGCGCGCGGTCTGCGACCTGCTCTGGCGTGGTGCCTTCACGAGCGAAGCGGAGCTCAAGCGCTACTACCGCGCCATGGGCCCGATGTACGCCCGCAAGCACGACGCGGCCAAGGGCGCCGACACGCTGGCGCGCGCCATCCACTCGCCCGAGCCGCTGAACCGCGCCTTCGGCCCGGATGGCGTGCTGCGACGCTTCGACCTGCGCCCGCTGCTGCCGCGCATCACGGCGAAGACGCTGATCATCGCGGGCCAGCACGACTGGATCTGCCCGCCCGAATTCTCCGAGGAGATCCACACGCTGATCCCCGGCAGCGACTATGTGCTGTTCGAGGAGAGCAGCCACTCGCTCCGCGTGGACGAGCCGGACCGGCTGTTTTCGACACTGCGGCGCTTCGTCGCGGGCTGATCGGTCCAGGCGGATCGTGGCGGCCGCGGCCATGCGGCGCCATGTCGGCGCACGCCGCCGTGAAGGCGTGGCTTGCGGCAAGACACGGCTTGCACCGCGTCCCGTTCGCCCGCAAACGGAAACCCGGGGGCGATGACCATCCGCCCGCGGATGAGGAGCGGACATGCGGGGCGCCGGACCGGCGGGACGTGGCGTTGCTGGCTGAAGGAGCCCTATGATCAGGCCGCGCATCCTCGGCCGGGTGCTGCGTGCCGTGGCCCTCGCATCGCTCCTCGCATGGCCCGTGCAGGCGCAGGAGCCGCGCGACCTGCCTTATGCGGTGACCATCGCGCCGACGCCCGATGCGGCGCTGAACACCGCGGCCGATGCCGTCTCCCAGCTGGTGCGGCTGCGGGAACCCGCGCCGACCTCCGCCTTCGGCGTGATCGGCCGTGCGCGCGGGGACCTTGACCGGTTCCAGACCGCCCTGCGCTCGGAAGGATATTACGGGGGCAGTGTCGCGATCACGATCGCGGGCCAGCCGCTCGATACGCCCGATCTCGCGACGCGACTCGAAGGCATGGCGGGACCGGTCCCGATCGAGGTCCGGATCACGCCCGGCCCGCAATACCGGATCACCCGCATCGCGCTCCTGCCCGAACCGCCCTCCGCCGCCCCCGACATCGCGGCCATCATGGCGCAGCCCCTCGCCATCGCCGATGGCGATCCGGCGCGCGCCGCGCCCGTTCTGGATGCCTCGGCACAGGTGGTCGAGCGCCTGCGCCGCCGCGGCCATCCGCTGGCCGCGATCACCGACCGCGACGTGGTCGTGGACCACGAGACGCACGCGATGGAGATCACCTGGCGCGTCGCCCCCGGCCCGCATGCGCGCTTTGCGGCGCCGGAGGTCACGGGCGCGCAGCATGTCGACCCCGGCCTGCTGCGACGGATCGCGGCACGCCGGCTGGAAGGGCGGGAATACGATCCCGAACGCATCGAACGCGCGCGCCGCGTGCTGCTCGGCCTCGGCCCCTTCGGCGCCGTGCGCGCGGAACCGGGCACGGCGCTCGATGCCTCCGGCGCCTTCCCGATCGGCTTCGTGGTCTCCGAACGCCCCTTCCGCGCCGTCGGCTTCAACCTGGGGTGGGAGACGAATTACGGCTTCACCGGCAGCGTCTACTGGGAACACCGCAACCTCTTCGGTGCCGCCGAACGGCTGCGCGTGGAAGGGGAAGTGTCGCGCTTCGCCGAAGGCGGCGACACGCAGCACATGAACTACCGCGCCTTCGTGACCTACCGGCAGCCGGAGGTCTTCATGCGCGACATCCAGCTGGTCGCGCGCATCGGCGCCGTGCGCGAGCGGCTGGACCCCTATGACCGGGACGTGGCGCTCGCCTCGCTCCTTTTCGAGCACCCGCTGACCGACCAGATCGTGATCCAGGCGGGACCTGGCTACGAGGTCGGCCGCGTCGGTCGCTACGATGTGTGGACCAACGTGAACCTGGTGAGTATGACCTTCGGGCTGCGCTACGACAGCACGGACAGCCTGCTCAACCCGACGCGCGGCTTCCGCGTGAATGCGACGGCCATTCCCTACATGTCCCTCGATGCCGGGGCGAGCTTCACGCGGCTGCAGGCGGTCGCGAGCACCTACTGGAACGTCACCGGCGATGGCCGCACGGTGATCGCGCTGCGCGCCGGCGTCGGCTCCGCACTCGGCGCGCCGCTCGACGCCCTGCCCTATGACAAGCGCTTCTATGCCGGCGGCGGCGGATCGGTGCGCGGCTTCCCCTACCTCTCGATCGGGCCGCTCAACGCCGTCAACCAGCCGATCGGCGGCGCGAGCCTGGTCGAGGGCAGCATCGAATGGCGCCAGCGCGTCCATGGCAATTGGGGCATGGTGCTCTTCGCCGATGCGGCCTCGGTCGGCCTCTCGGCGGCGCCCGGCTTCTCCGATGTGCGTGTGGGCGTCGGCACGGGGCTGCGCTACCAGACCGCGATCGGGCCGATCCGCGTGGACCTCGGCATCCCCGTGAACCGCGAGCCGGGCGGCCCGGGCTATGGTCTCTATGTCGGCATCGGGCAGGCATTCTAGACGTGCGCCGCGCAACGCTCCTTCTCGTCCTCGTC
>JAYRQX010000547.1:0-3206 GCA_041910415.1 Acetobacteraceae bacterium
CCCCGATGGCGGCTTCGCGGGCGTCGAGACCGAGATGGCGCGGCAGATGGCCGCCTGGGCCTTCGGCAGCGCGGATCGCATCGAGCTCACCTGCGTCACGGCCGAGAACCGCATCCCGCAGCTCAACGCGCGCCGCGTCGATCTGCTGATCGCGACGCTGGGCGTCACGCCGGAACGCGCGCGCGTGATCGATTTTTCCAACGCCTATCGCTGGGGCGGGTCGGATCTGCTGGTGCGCCGCGATAGCCCGATCCGTGCCCTGGACGATGTGCGCAGCCGCACCGTCATCATGCTGCGCGGGTCCACCCAGCAGGTGTGGTTCGAACAGAACATGCCAGGCCTCACCAGCCTGCGCCTGAACACCGCCTCCGATGCGCTGCAGGCGCTGCTGCAGGGCCGTGGCGAGGCCTACGCGCATGACGAGGCGACGCTGGTGGTCATCGCGGCCCGTGACCCGAACCTGCGCCTGGTGGGCGAAGCCTTCATGGTCTCCGATGCCGCGGTTGGCCTGCGCAAGAACGAGCCCGAGTGGATGGCCTGGATCAACGCCTCCCTCGACCGGATGAAGCGGGAGAACCTCTACAATCGCTGGCTCGAGCAATGGGTGCCGGCGGAGATTCGCGCTTCCTACAGCCGCGCCTTCAACGAGCCGCGGCCAACCAACGCGCGCTAGGCGCGCGTGGAGTTCGATCCCGACTACCTGGTCCGGCAGCTGCCCGCGCTTCGCGCCGGGCTGCTGCTGACCATCCAGGTCAGCGCGATCGCCATCCTGATTTCCCTGTTCGTCGGTCTGATCGGCGCCAGCGTCCGCGTGCTGCGCATTCCCGGGCTGACACAGCTCGTCGCATTCTACGTGGAGTTCATTCGCAACACGCCGCTGCTGGTGCAGATCTTCTTCGTCTTCTTCGGCCTGCCCGCACTCGGGCTGACGCTGTCGCTGTTCTGGTCCGGCGTGCTGGCGCTGACGCTCTGGGCCGGGGCCTTCCAGGTGGAAAACGTGCGCGGCGGGCTGGCTGCCGTCTCGCCCGGTCTGCGTGAAGCGGCCGGCGCCCTGGGACTGACACGATCACAGTACCTCCGCCTGGTCGGGCTGCCGCTCGCCGTGCGCGTCGGCCTGCCCTCCATGCTCAACACCTGCGTCTCGCTGGTGAAGAACAGCGCCTATCTCTCCGCGATCGGCATGGAGGAACTGGCCGGCGTCGCCTTCGACCGCATCTCCACCGATTTCCGCGCCTTCGAGATGCTGGCCGTGCTGCTCGTCGGCTATCTCTCCGTCGTGCTGACGCTGTCGGCCAGCGTGCGGCTCCTGGAACACCGGCTGCAGGCGCCGTTCCGCCGATGAACCTGATCGCCGAGAACGCACCGCTCTTCTGGATCGGCCTCAAGGCCACGCTGGCTCTCGCCGCCGTCACGCTGCTGGCGTCGACGATGATCGGCGTGATCCTCGGCACGCTGGCGACGCTGAGGTCGAAGCCGCTGCGCTGGCTCGTCGCCTTCTATGTCGAGACCTTCCGCGACATTCCGCTGATCGTCACCATCTTCACCATCTTCTTCGGCGCGCCGTTCCTGGGCGTGCCGCTGCAGCCCTTCCCGGCCGTCGCCCTGGGGCTTTCGCTCTGGGGTGGCGCGAACGGGGCGGAAATCGTGCGCGGCGGTATCGTCTCGGTGCCGCACGGGCAGCGTGAAGCGGCCTACGCCCTCGGCCTGCGCACCTGGAAGATCTATCTGCGCATCCTCTGGCCGCAGGCGCTGCGCGCGGTGCTGCCAGCCTATACCGGGCTGCTGGCTCTCATCATCCAGTCCACCTCGCTCGGCGCGCTGGTGGGCGTCACCGAATTCCTCAAGGCCGGCGGCCTGGTGATCGAACGCAGCACCGTCATGCTCGGCATCAATCCGGCCTTCGAGATCTACGGCTTCGTGCTGGCGGTTTACTTCGGCATCTGTTCGCTGCTGACATACCTCTCCCGCCGCCTGGAACGCCGCCTCGCCTCCACAGGCGATCGCAACCGCATCCGAACGCCGGACGCCTCGCGCATCTAGAAGGACACATCCCATGGCCGAACATGCGTCAAAAGTCAGCCGCCGCCTCAGCCAGGGCATCGCGCCCGAGGTGATCGAGCATATCTACGCGCCGCGCCTCGGCGGCGAATTCGCCGCGGCCTTCCCGCTGCTCGGCGCGCTGAACGAGGCGCATCTGGTGATGCTGGCGAAGCAGGGCATCCTGACGCCGGCGACCGCCACGGCCATCGCCGCTGGCCTCCTGCGGATGGACCGCGAAGGACCCGGCGCGATCACGCCCGATCCGAACCTGGAAGATGCCTATTTCAACGTCGAGGCGCGACTGATCGTGCTGACCGGCGCCGATGTCGGCGGCCGCCTGCACATCGCGCGCAGCCGCAACGACCTCTCGGCCGCGCTGGACCGGCTGCGCGTGCGCGAGCTGCTGCTGCTGTTGCTGGAGGGCGCGAACGCGCTCCGCGCCAGCCTCATCGCGCGCGGCGAGAAATTCGCCGAGGTGGTCGTGCCGGGCCACACCCATCTTCAGCCCGCGCAGCCCATCACCTTCGGCTACTACCTGACCGGCCTCGCCTCCGCGCTCGAACGCGACGCGGAACGGCTGCTGGATGCGTGGAAGCGCGTGAACCTCTCCACCATGGGCGCCGCCGCGCTGGCGACGACGACCTTCCCGATCGACCGCGCGCTGACGGCGGATCTTCTTGGCTTCGACGGCGTGCTGGAACACGGCCTCGACTGCGTCGCCAGCCGCGATTTTTCGGTGGAGGTCACGGCCGCCGCCGCGCAGATGGCGCTGACGCTGTCGCGCTTCGCGGAAGACATGCATGTCATGGTCAGCCACGAATTCTCGGCGGTCGAGTTCCCGGATTCCGTCTGCGGCACCTCCTCCATCATGCCGCAGAAGAAGAACCCGGTGGTGCTGGAACACCTGAAGGCCAAGGCCGCCCATGTGGTCGCGGCCTTCACCTCGGCTTCCATCGCCATCCGCGCGAGCCACTTCACCAACACGCTGGACGCGCACCGCGAAGGCCAGGCGATGATCTGGCCGGGCCTGCAGGAAGCGCTCCGTGCGCTGGTGCTGGCGCGCATCGCGGCGGATACGGCCACGCCGAATGCGAAGATGCTGCTGGAACGCGCTGCGCAGAACTATTCGACCGCGACGGATCTTGCGGACCTGCTCGTCCGCCGCG